>JAAZHL010000266.1 GCA_012510755.1 Leucobacter sp. | reverse complement strand
TTCGAGGGTCTGCTGTAGTTCACCACTGTCGAGACGACCCCACGAGGGTGCGCCGTGTGCGCTCCACGAGACTTCGTCGATCAGCACGTTGGCGGGGTCAAAGAGACGTACTTGATCTTCTTTGCCGAGACCAAAGTCAAAATCACCGACACCGTCTTCAACTGCATCGATGACCAAGTACTCGCCCGGTGCGATGATCGTGCCATCAGCAAACGTGAACACGTTGGAATCTTTGTCGTCTCGCACGATGAAGCCCGAGAGATTTACGGGTTCACCGCCGGTGTTGAGAAATTCGATCCAGTCGCCGGGGTCACCACCGCTTGTCACGACTTCGTTGATTTTCACGCTGGTGCTTGGCAGCACTGCAGCAAATGCGGGCGCCGCTACAGGCGCAATGAACGTGGTCGCGATGAGGGCGCCGAGCGCGCCCCCTGCCACCAATCTGCGGGTGTGTACCAACACGTCTCCTCTGGTCGATAGGCCAGGTTCATACGACCAGGCGCGAGTGGCCCGCAGGCGTACGAAAGGTAACGCGAAGGTGAAGAGTCTGCTGTGCCGGCGTAGTTTGCGCTACATTTTGGTGCGGCCTTCGAAGGCGCGGCCGAGTGTCACTTCGTCTGCAAATTCGAGGTCACCGCCGACGGGCAGGCCAGATGCGAGCCTTGACACCGGCACCTCTATGGCGGTCAGCAGTCGTGAGAGATAGGTGGCGGTTGCTTCGCCCTCGAGGTTGGGGTCGGTTGCGAGGATCACCTCACGCACTGGCTCTTGCCCTGCTGTGGGGGTGAGCCGCCGCATCAGTTCGGTGATGCTGAGGTCGTCTGGCCCAATACCATCGATGGGGCTGATCGCGCCTCCAAGCACATGGTAGAGGCCGCGAAACTGGCGGGTTCGTTCGATGGCGACCACGTCTTTGGGTTCTTCAACGACGCAGATGAGCGTGTGATCTCGACGAGGATCGCGACAAATCGCACAGCGCTCTTGTTCGGTAATGTTGCCGCACATGTCGCAGAAGTGCACTCGCTCACGCACTTCAGTGAGCAGTTGTGCGAGACGCGAGACATCGAAGCTTTGGGTTTGCAAGATGTGAAAAGCGATGCGCTGCGCTGACTTCGGACCGATGCCTGGCAGTCTGCCGAACTCGTCAATGAGGTCTTGCACGATTCCGTCGTACATTCGCTTCTCCTTCTCATCAGTAGCGCGTAGGCGGCAACACCGACAACCACGGCGCGCGGGTCATCGAGCGCTACCGGATGAATCCTTCTGGCAGCGGGCGTTCTTCAATGAAGCGAGCGCCCAGCACTTCTCGCACCACAGATTCACCGTAGCGTGTGAAACCTGGCGGGTCAGCGCGCGGGGTCTGCACTGGCTCAGGCTCGGGTGCTGGTGCGGGTTGCGGCTCAGGCTCGGGTGCTGGTTCAGGCTGCGGCTCAGGCTCGGGCTCAAATGGTGGTTCAGCTAAAGAGGGCTCCTCTGGCGCCGGAGGTGCGGCGTCGCCCTGTGGTGCGGCAGCAGGTGGCTCAGTTGGAGCTACCTTGCGGGGCAGATATTTGACCGTCATACCAAGAGCGCCAACGATCGCTTCGCGCAGGGGTCCCGCACCAGCCGATTTGAAGGTTTGCAGGTCTGACTCCGAGCTGATTCCGACAACGAGCGTTTCACCCCGCAATTCGAGTGGCTGCACGGCGCGAACGGCGTTCCATGCGTCACGATCGTGTTCGAGCAGCTCGTCGAGCAAGTCAGGCCAGATGTCGAGCAGCTCATGCAGCGAGACCTGCTCGGCAGGGGTGAGGTTCGGTGACTGCGCGCCGAATGACGAAGACGACTCGGGTTCAGCAGTAGCGAGGTGAGGTGATTCTTCACCGAAAGATGAAGGCGACTCAAGCTCAGCTGCCGCAGGGTTCGGCGGTTGCGACTCGGGCACGGTGTGCCCGGTAGACGCGCTAGGCGCAGTAGGAGCATGGCCGCCCAGCGGCACCAACGGCGGTCGTTGTGCCCCCGCACCATCAGACTTCAAAAAATCTCGCGCCGAGCGCATGGCGGCAATCACATCGACTGCGGGGGCCGCACTGCCCGTCGCGCTGTGCGGTGCGCCGCCAGAGGCGCTGGCTGCCCCGCTTACGCCACCGGGCGGCTGGGCAGGCGCTGGCGCTGCTGTCGAAGTCGGCGCCTGCATCTGGGCCGGTGCCTGCTCCTGGGCCGGTGCCTGCATTTGTGTCGGTGCCGGTGCCGGTGGCTGCGCCTGCGCTGAGGGTGACGAAGCTGCAGGCTGCGGCTCTGCCGCTGCACCGCGCACGGGGTTGGAAGCCGCAGCCGCTGGCACCTGGCCTCGCGCTGACACATGACTTGACTCAGCAGAGCCACTCTGCCCAGCCCCCTGCACCAGCAGTGCGCGCGCGATCATCAGTTCGAGATGCAGTCTCGGTGCAGTCGCACCGACCATCGTGTCGAGTGTGTTGCTCACCGTATCTGCGATGCGCGACAGCTGCCCCGGCGCGAAAGCCTGCGACTGCTCAAACATGCGGCGCAGCTGGTCTTCTGGCACCCCCCGAAACACTGCCGAGGCGCCCTGCACCGAGGTCGCGGCGATAATGATGAGGTCTCTCAACCGCTCAAGCAGATCTTCAACGAAACGACGCGGGTCTTGACCGGTTTGCACTACCCGGTCGGTGGCGCCAAACGCCGCGGCTTGATCACCCGAGCTCAGCGCGAGCACTACCTCATCAATGAGTTCGGTGCTCGTGAACCCGAGCAGACCTGTGGCTCTCGCAAGTGACACATTGCCGTTCTCGCTACCCGCGATGAGCTGATCGAGAATCGAGAGTGTGTCGCGCACTGAGCCCCCGCCGGCGCGCACCACGAGTGGCAGCACCCCCGGCTCGACAACCACGCTCTCGCTATCGCACAACTGCTGCACATAATCGATCAAAGTGCCCGGAGCAATCAACCGAAACGGGTAGTGATGTGTGCGCGAACGAATCGTGCCGATGACCTTTTCTGGCTCGGTAGTCGCGAAAATAAACTTCACATGCGGTGGCGGCTCTTCGACAATCTTGAGCAGCGCGTTAAAGCCGCCGGGCGTCACCATGTGAGCCTCGTCGATGATGAAGATCTTGTAGCGATCGCGCGCCGGCGCAAACACGGCTCGTTCGCGCAGATCGCGGGCATCGTCAACACCGCCATGGCTCGCGGCATCGATCTCGACCACGTCGAGCGAGCCCCCACCGTCGCGGCTCACCTCGACACAACTCGGGCAGGTGCCGCAAGGGTTGTCAGTGGGGCCGTTCACGCAGTTCAGGCAGCGCGCCAGAATACGTGCCGAGGTGGTCTTGCCGCAGCCACGTGGCCCGCTAAAGAGATAGGCATGCCCGATGCGCTCAGCGCGCAGCGCCGTCATCAAGGGCTCGGTCACGTGAGCCTGGCCGATCATCTCGGCAAATGCCTCTGGCCGATAACGGCGATATAGTGCGGTAGCCACGCCACAATGCTACCGGCGACGGCTGACATTGTGCTCGTACAAGAACACACCGCGAGCCATCGTGCCTGCTCAGCTGCGCGATCGCAGCACGCCTTGCGTGAGCAGCACTCCGAGCAGAATGATCACTCCCCCAACCGGTTCGTTCCAATGCAGTGTTTCGCCGAGCACCACGATCCCGAGCACGACGCCAACGACCGGGGTCACATAGGTCACCGTGGAAGCCGGCGTTGGGCCCCAGGTCACAATGATGTTATTCACCCAGATGTAGGCCAACCCGGTGCCGAGCATGCCGAGCAGCGCAAGGCTGACGACCACTGGCACGCTCAGTTGCACGGGCTCGAGGCCACCGATCAGCGGGGCCAGCAGCAGTCCGAGCAAAGCGGCAAGCAGAATCTGGCTGGCTGCAATCGACGTGGGGTCGTACTGGCCCCCACGAAGCAGACGGCGTTGCAGCACATACGAGATCGCGTAACATGCATTCGCCCCCAGGCATGCGAGTTGCGCGAGCAACTGGTCGGCGCCGCTGCCCTCAAACGAAATATTCCAAGGTGCTGCGATCACAACGACACCTACCGAACCAACGATAAGCCCGAGCACACCGCCGCGCGTTAGCTTCTCGTCTGGCAGCAGCATCATCGCAAAGATCATGGTGGCGAACGGCGTGGTCGCGTTGTAGATACTTGATAACCCAGACGGAATATGCTGCCCCGCCCACGCATACAGGGTGAAGGGAATGACCGCGAGAAAGATCGAGATGAACAACAACGAACGCCAGACTCGCCAGCCACGCGGGTATGCACGACGCGAGATGAGCATCACCGCTGTGAGCAGCGCGGCACCGAAGAGCAACCGTGCGAGCATGATCTGGGCAGGGTTCACACCCTCAAGTGCGATCTTGATAAACAGAAAGCTGGAGCCCCACGCCAACGCGAGCGCAACGAACTGTACGCCTATAAACCGCGGCCCTGTGCGTTCGAGCATCTCACCCCTCATACGGTTGCGCCCCGATGGTCGCAAAGCCGCAAGACCGCCAAGCTATCACGCGGTCACAAGTGCACGCGTCTGCTTTGCGATCTCGACCTCTTCATCGGTGGGCACGACGAGAATGGCAACACGCGAGCCGTCGCTACTGATCACCCGCGCAGTGTCAGACTGCGCTGCGTTGCGCTCTGGGTCGAGCTCAATACCAAACCATGAGAGCCCCTCGCATACCCGAGCCCGCAACCCCGGGTTGTTCTCACCGACACCCGCGGTGAACACAATGGTGTCGGCGCCACCGAGTTCGAGCAGATAAGCACCCACATAGTGGCGTAGCCGGTGCACATACACGTCGATGGCAAGCTGGGCCGCAGCATCGCCGACCTCGGCCGCCTGCCGCACGTCTCGCATATCATTGGAACCGGCCATGCCAAACAAACCACTGTGCTTGTTGAGCAGCTTGTCGACGCCGTCAGCGTCATAACCGGCCCGCAGCAGATGCAACAACACCCCCGGGTCAATATCACCGCTGCGAGTACCCATCATGAGTCCTTCAAGCGGGGTAAGCCCCATTGACGTGTCGATCGAACGACCACGGTGAATCGCCGACGCAGAAGCACCATTGCCAATATGCAGCACGATCTGCTTGAGCTGGTGCACCGGGCGACCGATCACGGCCGCGGCCCGCTGCGAGACAACCTGATGCGAGATACCGTGAAACCCATACCTGCGAATACCGTGTTTCTCGGCCACTTCAGGGTCGATCGCATAACTATATGCAGCGGGCGGCATGGTTTGGTGGAACGAGGTGTCGAAGACGGCGACATGCGGCACGCTCTCAAAGGCAGCACGGGCCGCAACAATTGCGTCGTAGTGCCCAGGATTGTGCAGAGGCGCAAGTTCTGCCAATTCAAGTATGCGTTGCGCAACCGCGTCATTGATCAGCGTGGGCTCAAGAAAATCGCTGCCGCCCTGCACAACCCGATGCCCGACCGCAATGATTCCAAGCGAGCCAAGGGGCGTCCCACTCTCTGCAAAGGCCCGAGTGAGCTGCGCGAACCCCTCGGTGTGATCGGCAATGTTCGTGCGCCACTCGAGCGTGCGTCCCGCCGCCTCGTGTTTGACGCGACCCGCAGCCACCTCACCGACCTGACGTTCGCCGATGCGTTCGACGAGACCCGAGGCGAGGCGAGTGGCGCGTTCAGCATCAATCAATTGGTACTTGATTGACGAAGAGCCCGCATTGATCACCAGAATATTTTGCATGCTGCCGTTATGCCTTCTTCTGCACCGCAGTAATCGCGACCGTATTAAGAATGTCTTCAATGGTGGCCCCCCGAGAGAGGTCATTCACTGGCTTGTTGAGACCCTGCAGCACTGGCCCAACCGCCACGGCTCCCGCCGATCGCTGCACTGCCTTATAAGTATTGTTGCCCGTATTCAGGTCAGGGAATATAAACACGGTCGCATGGCCGGCAACATCTGACCCGGGCATCTTCGAGGCTCCCACAGAGGGGTCGCTCGCTGCGTCATATTGGATGGGGCCCGCGACCGCCAAGTCTGGCCGAGCCGACTGCACCAGCTCTGTCGCTTGGCGCACCTTATCGACATCGGCTCCCCCGCCAGAATCGCCAGTCGAATACGAGAGCATGGCAATGCGGGGTTCAACACCGAACTGTTCAGCCGTTTCGGCAGAAGAGATCGCAATGTCGGCAAGTTGCGTCGCGGTGGGATCGGGGTTCACCGCGCAGTCGCCATAAACGAGCACCCGGTCGGCGAGCGCCATAAAGAAGACACTCGACACTACCGATACCCCAGGCACCGTCTTAATAATCTCGAGGCTCGGCCGAATCGTATGCGCCGTCGTGTGCGCAGCCCCCGACACCATGCCATCGGCATACCCCAAATGCACCATCATGGTGCCGAAATAGCTGACATCGCTGATGCGGTCGCTCGCCTGCTCCGGCGTTACGCCCTTGTGCGCGCGCAACCGCACATACTCAGCGACGAACTCCTCACGCCAGGGCGACGTCAACGGGTCAACCACCTCAGCGTCATCGATCATCAACCCGAGCTCGGCAGCCCGTGCACGCACAGCTACTTCGTCGCCCAAGAGCGTGAGCCTCACCGTGCCACGGGCGAGTAACGTATGCGCGGCATGCAGAATACGATCGTCTGACGCCTCTGGCAACACAATATGTGCGTCAGCCGCAGCTGCCCGCTCAAACAGCTCATAGGCGAACATCACTGGCGTGCGAATGCCACCCCGGTGCACGCTCAACAGGTCTCGCAGTCGCGCGATGTCTACCCGCTCACGAAACAGGCCGATGGCCGCTTCAAGCCGCCCATGCGCCTCGGCGGTGAGCAGCCCGCGGGCCTGCATGATCCTCTGCGCCGTATCAAAAGTGCCATGAGAAGTTCGAATCACCGGTAACGACGACCCAACACCGTCTAACAGACGTGCAACCCCCGCAGAAAGCTCAAAGTCGCCATTCAGCACCACTGCCGCGAGGTCAGGGAACGTCGCCGCCTCGTGCGCCATCGTGACCGCAAGCAGCGTCTCGGCACGGTCTGCCGCTACTACCACCACTGACGATTCGATGAGGCGCGGCAACACATTCTCCATTGACATGCCCGCAATCACAATGCTGCTCACATCACGCGCGAGCGCGTCTTCGCTACCACGCACCAATGTGCCTTCGACCGCTTCGAGCACGGCCGTCACCGTCGGCGACACGAGCGACAGCTGCTCGGGAACCGTCCACACTGCCACCTCGGCAGGCAGTTCGGCCGTCACCGCCATCTCGATCTCTTCCAGCGACTCAGGATCGGCCCGGTTCACCACAACGGCAATTAACTGCGCATGCTCAGCGCGCAACTCATGCAGGCTGAGCTCGGCAAGCTGCGCGACATCAGCGGCCGAACGCGCCTCAGACTGACCGAGCGTCTCGACGCTGTCGCGATCCCTGCCGCCAAGAATCAACATCACTGGGGCATCGAGATTCGCCGCGACCCGCGCATTGAACGTCAACTCGGTCGGCACTGCAACGTCGGTGAAATCGCTACCCACCACGAGCACCGCATCGCACCGGGCCCGCAACCCCTGATAGGCAGCAACAATATTGGCGAGCGCCGCCTCGGGGTCATCGTGCGCCTCTTCATACGTGACGCCCACGCACTGCTCATACGCGGCTTCGGCAGTCGCGCGCTCAAGCAACAACTCGAGCACCCGATCACGCTCATGTCGGCTTCGAATGAGCGGCCGAAACACGCCCACTCGTGGCGCATCAGCGAGCAGCGCGTCAAGCACTCCGAGCGCCACAGCGCTCTTACCGGTTCTGCCTTCGGCCGAGGTGTGATAGAGAGAAGCGGTCACGCTGTGAAGTCTATCGATTGCACACTTGATTGCACTGATTGCGTGGCTCAGCTGGCAGCAAGCCGCCGCTTTTCTGCCTCAATATCAAAGTCGGCAGCGGGCCATTGGGGGTTGACATCTTTCAACACCCCGAGCAGCAGCTCTTGCACGGCAAGTCGCGCGTACCATTTCTCGTTCGCCGGTACGACATACCAGGGGGCAATGTCTGTCGAAGTGCGCTCGAGCATCGTTTGGTAGGCCGCCTGATAGTCAGCCCACAACAGGCGTTCGTCGACATCACCCGGGTTGTACTTCCAATATTTGTCGGGGCGTTCGAGCCGTTCTTGCAGCCGCCACTTCTGCTCACCTTTTGAAATGTGCAGCATCACTTTCACTACCCGAGTGCCGGTTGCGATGACGCGTTTCTCAAAATTGTTGATGGCACCGTAGCGTCGCTCGATCTCGGCCGGTGGCGCAAGCTGCCGCACCTTGCCGATGAGCACATCTTCGTAGTGCGACCGGTCGAACACTCCAAGCGCGCCGTGTTCGGGCAGTTGCTTTTCAATGCGCCAGAGAAAGTCGTGCAGCAGTTCTTGCTTGGTGGGTTTCTTGAATGACGCGATCGAGACCCCCTGCGGGTCGACTGCCCCGACCACATGACGCACGATGCCACCCTTACCCGCCGTGTCCATGCCTTGAATGACGAGCAGCACGGCGTCTTCAGCGCTGCCGCTGCGGCTTTGCGCGAAGAGTCGCTCTTGCAGGTCGGCGAGTTCGTCGAGTCCCTGCCCGAGAGCTTTCTCGCCGTCTGATTTTGAACCTTTGAACCCGGGGGTGCTGTCTGGGTCAATGTCGCGGAGTTGAAAACCTTCATTCACGCGTAACAGCTTGGCGGGTTCAGTTTTCCAGTGTGCTTTGCTCATGCCGTCTGCCCATCTGTGGGTGAGTACGAAAGACCCCCCATGCACCCGCTAGAGCCCCGCTACCCTTGCTGCATTTCTGCCCTGGGGGAGTTTACGAAGATAGCGCCACATGAGGGGCCACTCAAGCTTAGCGCATCACATGATCTACGAGGATCGCTTGCGCGTCACCAGCCTCCGCGATCAACCACTACCCCGCGGCTTGCGAACTCGCTCGCGCGTCGGCTTACACGCCAGCTTGTGCACTTGCCTTCCAGCGGCGTTTCAGCCCGCTCTCGAGACGCTGCCATGATCGGTCACGAATGAAGATTGCGTCAATCGCGATCATGGTGATTGAGAACCACGGCAACCCCATCACGACACCGATTGCGGCGTGAAACATCAAAATTGAGGCGAGTGCGAACAGGCGTGTCGGGCGGAACAGCAGCATGAGCGGAAACCCGATTTGAATGAGCACCGAACCCCAGGTGGCGAGCGCCACCATCGGCCCCCAGGCGGTCAGCAGGTCGCTGAGCACGGGCCAGTTGCCAAAACGCATCGTCTGGAGTGGGTCGTAGACGGCCCAGCCAGACGCCCAGGGCGAACCTTGCGATTTATAGAGCCCGCCTGACACGTAGACAAAGAACACTTGGGTCGCAAGCGCAACGATTGCCAGGTTGTGGAGCACGGTGCCCATCTGGCGGGGCCCGCTGCCGTCGGCGAACCATTCGCCTTTCGCGCTTCGGCGTCGAGCGTCGAGTGACCAGCGTGCCGCCGGGTCGGCGAAAAAGAACAGCAGCAGCACAATTCGTTGCATGTTGTCACTTTGGTCACCGACCATATCGTTCATCTCAATGAAGCTGACCCAACCGACAAAGACGAGCGGGTGTATGACGCGAAACCGCCAGCCGAGAATGAACGCGACGAGCAAGAGCATCAACGCAATGTAGCAGAGCGTGAAGAGTGCGTCGTTGGTCGCTACCCGGTGAAAGAGACTAAACACCCAAATCTTTGGAAAGTCGCTGACTGGTTCTGCGGCTTCGCCGTTCCAGGCAGCGCCCGATCCGAAGGTGTAGAGGCGAGTTCCGAAGTTCGCGAGCATAAGGCCGAGCATCGCGAGCCCTAAGACGATGCGTGTGACCGCGAGGCCGTACAACGCCTTCTTGCTGTCGTGCAACCAGCGTTCGCAGTGGGCGACGACGACGCCGATTGACGCAAAGAGTGAGCTCCAAGCCGCGGCGATCACCGAACCGAGAAAGTTGCCGACACGAACGAGGCCAGGTGCTGGTGCTAGTGCTGGGGCTTGGGCTTGGGCTTGGGCTTGGGCTTGGGCGTCAGCTTGGGCCTGGCCTTGGCTTTGGCTTCGGGGAGCTTGATCGGTGGCACGCTCTGCCGTTTGTTGGTCAGTCGACGCGCTCAACGGGCGATCCTCTCAAACTGACGGCCAAAGACCGCTGCAAAATTCTCTTGACTTTGCCCTTCTTCAATCAGCAGGCCGCGCCACCCCGGCAACACGATGCTCGGCTCGGGCCGGGACGCGTTGGGGTCGTGACGCTGTGCGAAGGGCACAATGTTCTGTCTGCTGACCCGGTACTGCACCGCTGCAACGTCGTCCCCCCAAATAGCGAAAGCAACTTGGGTCGCATACGCCGTTGCTCGCCGTTCTGCGCCGAGCAAGGCCTCAATCTGTGCCGTATTTGGGGTTGTGGCTGCTTCTGAGTCGGCCTCGAATTGGCTTTCGAGCGCTGCTTGCAGACCGACTTGCCAATTCTCAACCTCAAAGTTGCCGCCAATCACCGACTGTTGCGGCCCTCGCAAATTGTCGAAGGCATTCTTGTAGCTTGATGCCACCTCGCTCGATTGAATACCTGCGCGCGGCGGTGCAAGGTTGTATTGAATCATCGAGAGCTCAACGTCAGTCGCGCTGACCCATCCGGTCTCGGTGCCGTTCGTGAGCTTAGCTCGCACGTTGAAGTGGTAGTCACCGTTGATTGGTTCGGGCGCGAAGACGCTCCACGATTGCCCGAACATTGGAATCATGTAGCTGGTCAGTGCGTTGCCGGGCACAATCTCGCGCGCATTCGCGCTGTACGGCGCAATCCACAGAAATGAAGCGAGAATATGCCAGCC
>JAAZHL010000265.1 GCA_012510755.1 Leucobacter sp. | reverse complement strand
GTGCGGTTCGCACTCGTGCTCGTCTGCGGCTTTTGTCTCGGTGCGGGGAGGGTGCTTTCGGCTGATCGGGGGCGAGGGCGCTGCGTGGGGTGTTCATGCTCAGGGGTGGCCTCTCTTCATCGTTCGCAACGGCGGGCAGGGGATCGCCGCAACATTGGGGTGCAGCGGCTGCCTCGTGAGTGTGCTGCTGTGGGGTGCGGGTGCCACGTATCAATAATAATGATAATCACTGTCATTATTGGTTTGCTCGAGGTACCAACTCATAGGTTGTGACGATGAGCAAGTGCCTGAACTACCCAAGCGCGAACGAGTCTTGACGGACTGAACAATGGCAACCAATCTTGTGATGACGGTGCTGATCAGCATGAGGAAATCTATTCGGGGCGGCACTTGACGAGACTGCTGGGAATGCCCAGACAAGCGACACGGTTGCAACACACGTGAAGACTGTTGATGTCGTGGTGATCGGGGCCGGCCAAGCCGGCCTCTCCGCCGCCTACCACCTGCAACACCGCGGGTTCGTCCCAGTGACCCGAGCTGCAGCCGGTGACGCCACATTCGTCGTACTCGACGCCGACCAAGGCCCCGGTGGTGCCTGGCAGCATCGCTGGCAATCACTCAAAATGGCCACCGTCAACGGCATCCACGAACTGCCAGGCTACGCCGTGCCAGAGGCCGACCCCACCGCAAGCAGCAGAGACGTGCTGCCCGCCTACTTCGACGCATACGAACGCCGCTACGCACTCGACGTGCAACGCCCGGTGCGGGTGACCTCAGTCAGCCGCAGCGACGCACCCGAAGCAACAAGCGCGGCAGATGATGCTCGCCTCATCGTCGAAACCGACACGCCACACCCAGACATCCCACAGGCAGCTAACGGGCACAGCGGCGCCTGGCTCGCAAACTACGTCATCAACGCCACCGGCACCTGGACGCAGCCCTTCTGGCCACACTACCCAGGCCAACACACCTTCGCCGGGAGGCAACTGCACGTGCACGACTACGTCTCAGCCGACGAGTTCGCTGGCCAACGGGTCATCATCGTCGGCGCTGGCATCTCGGCCACACAACTACTCGAAGAGATCTCGTGGGTGGCCGACACGTTCTGGGTGACACGCGACGAACCAGTCTGGGTTGAACGCTTCTCAGAACCCGACATCATCGCCTCGCTCGCCGAAGTCGAACAGCGGGCGCGGCAAGGGCTGCCATCGAAAAGTGTCGTGCGCGTGACAGGCATGCACCGCACTCCATGGATCGACCGCGCTGACGCGCGGGGCGTGCTCGTGCGTCACCCCCTCTTCGAACGAATTGAACCCGGGGGAGTGCGCATGCCCGACGGCAGCTTCGAACCCGCAGACGTGATACTTTGGGCAACCGGTTTTCGCGCCGCGCTCGGGCACCTCGCCCCGCTGCGGCTGCGTACGCCAGAGGGCGGTATTCGCGTGGCAGAAGGCCGATCGCTCGACCAACCCAACCTGTTCGTCATCGGCTACGGCCCGTCGCAGTCAACCGTCGGCGCCAACCGTGCAGGCCGCGACGCGGTGCGAGCCATCGTGACAGAGCGTGGCGCGAAAACGCAAACCCCGAACACGCGATAATCTATTGAAGTGGGGTGGCCTAGAGTCGAGTTCACGCTCAATTTTGACTGAACGCTCAAGAATTTAGGCATCCATCTGACGCCGCGAGCTCGCACTGGTGCGTGCTCAACCAAATATTCTCAAGGAGACCAATCAGGCCCCGCACGATCAAGCTTGCAGTCATTCCTGGCGACGGTATTGGCCAGGAGGTGACGGCTGAAGCGAATCGGGTGCTTGATGCGGTGCTCGCCGGCAGCGACGTCGTGCTCGAACGAACCGAGTTCAAGCTTGGTGCCGAGCGTTACCTTGCCACTGGCGACGTGCTGCCCGCAGACGAACAGGCCGCAATTGCCCAGCACGACGCCATTCTGTTTGGTGCGGTCGGGGGCGTGCCCGGTGACCATCGTTTGCAGGCCGCCAACATTGAGCGCAACCTGCTGCTCAAGCTTCGATTTGACTTCGACCACTACGCCAACGTGCGCCCGTGCCGCCTCTTCACAGGCGTGAAGAGCGCCCTTGCCGACCCGGGCGATGTCGATTTCGTGGTGGTGCGAGAGGGCACCGAAGGCCCCTACGCAGGCAACGGTGGGCGGCTGCGTGCAGACACCCCAGCCGAGGTGTCAACCGAGGTGTCGGTGAACACCGCATATGGTGTCGAACGGGTCGTACGTTATGCATTTGAGCTTGCCGAGAAGCGTGACCGCAAGAAGCTGACCTGGGTGCACAAGACCAACGTGCTCGTGCACGCGGGTGCGACCTGGCAGCGCATCGTCGAAGCCGTCGCAGCAGAACACCCTGGCATCACCGTCGACTACATGCACGTCGATGCAGCCACCATCTTCATGGTGCAAGACCCGGCGCGCTTCGACGTGATCGTCACCGACAACCTCTTCGGCGACATTCTGACCGACCTTGCTGGCGCCATCGGCGGCGGCATCGGTTTGGCGTCGAGCGGCAACATCAACCCGAGCCGCGAGTTTCCGAGCATGTTCGAACCGGTGCACGGCTCAGCCCCTGACATCGCGGGCCAGCAGAAGGCAGACCCCACCGCGGCGATTCTCTCTACCGCAGTCATGCTCGACCACCTCGCGCTGCCTGCCGAGGCAGCGCGCGTGCGCGAGGCGGTTGAGCGCGACCTAGCTGCGCGCGGTGAAGCAGCCCGCTCGACGGCAGAGATCGGTGCGGCCGTCATCGCACAGATCGCACCACGCGCCTAGACTTCACACAGAGCGCCGCAACGTTCGCGGCAGAAAGCAGTCACCATGATCGAGTTCAGCCATGAAGAGGCATCGCGTCTGTCAGACGCCGAACGTGCGGCAGTGCTCGCCGACCCAGGCTTTGGCAAGGTGTTCACCGACCACATGGTGTCGATCGTGTGGACTCGCGAAGCCGGTTGGCACGACGCGAAGGTCATGCCCTATGGACCCATCTCGATGGACCCGGGGGCGTCGGTGCTGCACTACGGGCAAGAGATCTTCGAAGGCATCAAAGCCTATCGCCACGCCAACGGTGACATCGTGACGTTCAGGCCCGAAGCAAACGCGCGGCGCCTGAACGAGAGCGCCGTGCGCATGGCGTTGCCAGAGCTGCCCGAAGAACTGTTTGTGCAGGCAATCGAAGCGCTCGTGCGTGCAGACGCGGCATGGGTGCCGAGCGGCGACGATCAGGGCCTCTATATTCGACCGTTCATGATCGCCGACGAGAGCTTTCTCGGTGTGCGGGCCGCAGAACGCGCCCGCTTCATGGTGATCGCCAGCCCTGCGGGCCCATACTTTTCTGGGGGAGTGCAGCCCGTGTCGATCTGGCTGAGCGATCACTACTCTCGGGCCGGGCACGGTGGCACGGGTGCAGCAAACTGTGGCGGCAACTATGCGGCCTCGCTGCTGCCGACACGCATCGCCCAGCAGAACGGCTGCGCACAGGTGTTGTTCACGGACGCACTGACCGAAGACACGATCGATGAGCTCGGCGGCATGAACCTCATGCTCGTGCACCGCGATGGCAAGCTGATCACTCCGGCCCTCAACGGCAACATTCTCGACGGAGTCACCCGACGCAGCCGCATTCAACTCGCCAAAGATCGCGGTGTTGAGGTTGAAGAGCGTGCGGTGACCGTCAGCGAATGGCGTGACGGAGTGGCAAACGGTGAAATCGTCGAGGCGTTTGCGTGCGGCACCGCGGCAGTGATCACCCCAATCGGGCAGCTGAAGAGCGAAGACGGCACCATTGTTGACTTTGGTGACGCGGCACCCGGTGCCCTCACGATGAGCTTGCGCGAAGAACTGACCGGCATTCAGTTCGGCACCGTAGCAGACACGCACGGCTGGGTGCACCGCATCGTCAGCGCCTAGTCCGTGCGTGCGGGCCAGCCGCCTGCATGAGGGCGTGGCCGTGAACGCGTTCGGCGGTATGAGGTGCCCAGTGGCAACTAACAAGGAGAGTACGCAGTGAAGATCGCTCGCTTTCGACTGAACGATGAGATCAGCTTTGGCGTTCTCGATCGGGCAGAGGGGTCAGACGACGTCGAGATTGTTGAACTGCTCGGAGACCCGATGGTGTCAGGGTACGACACCACGGGGCGCCGCCTGCGGCTCGACGAGGTGAGGCTGCTTGCGCCTGTCATTCCCCGCTCAAAGATCGTGTGTGTCGGCAAGAACTATGCCGAACACATCGAAGAAATGAAAGACGTGACAGGGGGCGGCAAAGCGGTGGCGCCCGAAGAGCCGCTGCTCTTCTTGAAACCCAACACTTCGATCATTGGCCCCGAAGAGACGATTGTGCTGCCGCGCATCTCTGACCGCGTTGAACATGAGGGTGAGCTCGCCGTCGTCATTGGTGTGGTCGCCAAAGAGGTGCCGGTCGAACGTGCGCTTGAGGTCGTGTTTGGCTTCACGTGCGCGAACGACGTCACGGCTCGTGCCCTGCAGGTGAAAGATGGCCAGTGGTCGCGGGCGAAGGGCTTCGACACGTTCTGTCCGCTCGGACCGGTCATCGAAACCGATCTCGAATTGGTAGACGCCCACATTGAGACGCGGGTCAACGGCGAGGTGCGACAGAGCAGCTCGACCGCGATGCTGATGCACTCAATCGCGGCGATTGTCGCGCACGCATCTGAAGCGTTCACGCTGCTGCCGGGTGACGTGATTCTGACTGGCACCCCGGCCGGCGTCGGGCCGCTCGTGTCGGGTGACACCGTCGAAGTTGAGATTGAAGGCATCGGCATTCTGCGCAACCTGGTCGCCTGATCCAGCGAGCTTGCGCCAGACCTCAGCAAGTGCTGCGACAATAGTGTCGTGGATCCAAATAAACTCAATCACGCGAACCAGCCCACGCAGGGCAAGCTGATTCGCACCAAGCCGCGCAGTGCCGACAGCCGCCCGCAGGCACGCCCGCGCACCGAAGGCTGGACGCAGCTGACCGGGCCAGACGGCCGCCCGACCCTGCAGTTCGCCTCGCCTCGAGTGACCCAGCCGCCGAAACATCTTGCCGATATGACGCTCGCAGAGCGAGAAGCAGCGATCGTCGAGTTGGGGCTGCCAAAGTTCCGCGCGAAACAGTTGTCAACTCATTACTTTGCGCATTACACGGCTGACGTGTCGAAAATGACAGATTTACCAAAGGATCGCAGAGCCGAACTCGGCGAGACCTTCTTTTCGCCACTGCTCACCGAAGTCAACCGCCTGGTGACCGACGACGGTGCCACCATCAAGTTCTTGTGGCGCCTGTTCGACGGGGCGCTCGTGGAGTCGGTGCTGATGCGCTACCCGGGCCGCATCACCCTCTGCGTGTCGAGCCAGTGCGGCTGCGGCATGAACTGCCCGTTCTGCGCCACCGGCCAGGCCGGTCTCACACGCAACATGTCGACGGCAGAGATTCTCGACCAGGTGGTGCAGGCCAACCGAGTGATCGCCGAAGGTGGCCTCGGTAGGGCACGCGAAGCCGGTGACGGTGCAGAGCCTGAGCGGGTCAACAACATTGTGTTTATGGGCATGGGGGAGCCGCTCGCGAACTACACGCGAGTCATGAACGCGGTGCACCGCATGGTTGCTCCCGCGCCCGAAGGCCTCGGCATGAGCGCACGGGGCATCACGGTGTCGACAGTGGGCCTCGCACC
>JAAZHL010000264.1 GCA_012510755.1 Leucobacter sp. | reverse complement strand
TACGTGCACACCGAAGTGGGCGAGCTCACCATCCCAGGCAGCGTTCTGCACCTTGTCGGTCATTTCGGGAGGGGCGCCGAGTTGGGCCCCAGACCCAATCCAGGCGTCGGCTTCGATGATGCAGGGACCAAGCAATACAGCACCGGGCGCGATCGTTACGCGTTCACCAAGCTGCACGCCCTCGCCGATGAACGCGAGTGGACTGATGCGGCTACTCATACGCAACACCAAGCTTTACGCTCTCGCCCGTCTTCGCAGACTCAATCGATGCCTCGCACACTTCAAGCACAGCCTGGCCTTCAGCGAGTGTGACAGCCTCACTCTGCCTGCCCAAGATTCGGTCACGGAAGGCTTCGTGCTCGCTCTTCAGAGGTTCGCGTTTGTCGAGCGCGAAACGGGTGACGGTGCCCTCGCTAACACCGCGGAAAGTTGTTACGGCATCCCAGTCTGAATTGATCGTGCCGTTCTCGTAAAAGGTGAGGTCAGCAGTAAGTGTGTCGGCGATGAAGGCACCACGCTCGCCTGTGACGAGTGTGAGTCTTTCTTTGAACGGCGTCAGCCAGTTGATCAGGTGGTTTGTGATGGTTCCGTCCGCGAGCTTTGCAGAGATGGTGACCATGTCTTCGTGCTGGCGGCCGCTCTGAAAGGCAGTTTGTGCGGATACTTCGATGAAGGGAGAGTTTGCGAGCCACGCGGTAAGGTCGATGTCGTGGCTGCCAAGGTCCTTTACAACGCCGACATCTGCGATGCGTGCCGGAAATGGGCCCTGGCGGCGGGTGTGAATCTGGTAGACCTCGCCTAGCTCGCCCTGATCGAGCCGTTTGCGCAGAGCCATTAGGGCGGGGTTGAAGCGCTCGACGTGGCCAACGGTGCCAATGAGACCTTGCTTTTCAAACGCAGCGACTAACCTCTGGCCAGCTTCGAGTGAGTGTGCGATAGGTTTTTCGATGAGAGCGTGCACCCCTGCATCGGCTAGGGTCAAACCAACCTCTTCGTGAAACTGCGTGGGTACGACCACGATCGCTGCGTCAACGCCGTGTGCGATTAATTTTTCGACCGAATCATAGAGAGGCAAGGATCCTGCGGCGCCGTGCGGGTCGCCCATTGCGTCTGCCACGGCAACGAGCTCGACCCCCTCGACCTCGCGTGCGACGCGGGCGTGGTGTCGCCCCATCATGCCGAGTCCGATGATGCCCATCTTGATGGTCATGCGGTTTCTCCTCTATCGGTGGGGGTGTCGTCGAGGTGTCTTTGTTGCTCGCGCAAGCGGGCCTCCATAAGAGCCATCGCGCGGGCGAGGTCGGTCACCCTGGCATCGCTACGTGCCTTCGCTCTGACTGTTGCGACCGCGAAGAGCAGCATCGCAACGATCGATACGTAGAGTAACAGGTCGGCGCCGCGGCCGATGCCAAAGATTCTGGCGAGCGCGGTGAGCGCGGTCGGAAAGATGATGGACAGTACAGCTGCTACCGCGAATAGCAGCGCGAGCAAGCGCTTGATCGCGAGCGAGTGGTCACCGGGAAGAAATCGAATGGCGAGAAGCGCCGCGATGACAACACCGATGATGAGCAGAAGTTGAAAGATTATCATGCGCGCCTACTTGATGATGAGGTCAATGAGAATATTGACTGAGTTGAGCAATGATTGCCCTTTGGCTCTTGAATAGTCGGTATAGAGCACTTCGATGGGCTGCTCTGCATAGGGCAACTGAGTGCGTCCGAGCTGCACAATAATTTCGGTGCCGTGTGCCATGCGGTCTTGCTTGAGTTTGATCTTTCGTAGCGCGTCTGCGCGAATGACTCGCAAACCGTTGTGGGCGTCAGTGAGTTTGGTCTTAGTTGTCCAGTTAGTCACTGCTACGGCGGTCTTTAGCACGATTTTTTTCATCAAGCCAGGGTTCGTGCGGTCATCGAGAAATCTTGAGCCGAATACGATTGCGAGGTCTTCGGTACGGGCGCGGTCGACCATGGCTCGCGCGTCTTCGACTTGATGTTGCCCGTCTGCGTCGAAAGTAACCACGTACTGTGCACGGCGCTCAAGCACGTACTCAAACCCCGTCTGCAACGCTGCACCCTGCCCCAAATTAATTGGGTGGGTGACGATTCTGGCGCCCCTTGATGCGGCGATTGCGCCGCCGCCGTCGATCGATCCGTCATCGATGCAGACCACGTTCGAAAACACAGGAGATAAGCTCTCGATAACCTCACCGATGACGGTGGCTTCGTTGTAGAGGGGGATCACGACCCAGACATCTGCATTCGATGTGGGATCGCCGCTGAAAGTCGTAGCGTTCGCCGAAGAAGGAGTCGTCGACTTGGTCATTCCCCTATTCTTTCAGACTTCTTATTGTGCCGGGGTGGGGCGTAAACCATATCTGTTGCCGCAAACGTCAAGAACCGGTAGCTTTAAAGCCTAAAGTCTCGACTTATGGTTGAGACATTTTGTTGATGGAGGGCGCCACTTGTTTAGACGCACGATGGGTTCACGGCTGCGTAAGGTGGCGCTTGCCTGTATAGCCGTGCTCGCGCTTGCAACGAGTCCCTTTGTCACTTCGCAGACGGCTGCGCAGGCAGCGCCTGTTGCTGGTTTCAACGCGGGCAACATCATTTCTGACTCCGCCTTTTATAACGGAAATGCTATGAGCGCCGCTGAGGTGCAGGGTTTTCTTAACCAGAAAGTGCCTAGGTGCACGATCGGTGATGTTTCATACAAGATGCCAGGAAGTGTCGAGCGGACTCAGAATCCGGTTGCTGCAAACTGTCTCAAAGACCTGCGAATCACGACGCAGACGAAGGCCGCCAATGCTTATTGCGGGACTTATGTCGGTGCAGCGAATGAAACAGCTGCGCTGATAATTGCCAAAGTCGGTCAAGCCTGTGGCATTAGCCAAAAGGTGCTTCTCGTCATGCTAGAAAAAGAGCAGAGTCTTGTGACCGACAGCTGGCCAACTGTTCGCATGTTCAACTACGCAATGGGCTGGGGATGTCCAGATTCTGGCCCAGGGAACACCGCAAACTGTGATTCTGATGGTGCGGGTTTTGCCTACCAGGTGTACCAGAGTGCCTGGCAATTCAAGGTTTACAAGGCATCACCAAATCGCTGGAATTTCAAAGCCCACCAAACTAACACAATTCAGTGGCACCCAAATGCTGGCTGTGGCACTTCACAAGTCTACGTAGAGAACTCGGCCACCGCCGCCCTATACATCTATACTCCCTACCGGCCGAACCAGGCTGCTCTTAACGCGGGATGGGGTACCGGGGATGGATGCTCGAGTTACGGAAACCGCAATTTTTACCTCTTCTACACGACTTGGTTCGGTAGCGTGCAAGGGTTCGAAGTCACCGGCGACTTTGAAACATATTGGTTGTCGCGTGGAGCTGAAGCCGGAATATTCGGCGTTCCGACTGGCCCTGAAGTTTTTGTTACTGGTGGCGGAGGCGGAAGGCTGCAGAATTTCTCTGGCGGTGTCGTTTTCCGAGGAGAGAGAACTAACGCTACAGTCGGCATCCCCTTTGGCGGAGAGTACGGTCTCTACAACGACTTAGGGGGCTACAACGGGATCTTGGGTTGGCCCACTGCGGAGATCCACATCACTGACTGGGGCTTCTTCCGCGGATATGACAATGGTTATGTCGCCGCAAGCGCTGCAACAGTCGCCTCAGTTCGATTTGGGCCAGTCTATGAATTTTACAATCAGCTTGGTGGTTTTTCTGGTCTGCTAGGGATACCAACAGGCGAGCAATTCAGTGCCTCCTCAGCTAGCCGTGGAATCGTTCAGTCATTCAAGAACGGACTAATCGTAACGGAGCCTACTGGCGACAACCCAAGGTATATGATCAGTGGTCCGATCTACGATCACTACAACACGTTTGAAGGCGGGCTTCAAGGCAGTTTGGGGCTTCCGACTGCCTCGCCGATCGCTACGACGAATGGGACGGTTCAACAAGATTTCACAGGTGGGCGACTCATTCAGCTGTCGGGTGGTGAGGTTGTTTCCGTGAAGGGTGAAGCTTGGAAGGCATTGCAGATTCACGAAACAGAAAACGCTCGACTTGGATCGCTGGTTGGGGAGCCGCTGCGCATGGGTGACCGTAACCT
>JAAZHL010000263.1 GCA_012510755.1 Leucobacter sp. | reverse complement strand
ATGCAATACCCGCGAGTCGCCGGTTGAGGCAAATATCTCTGGGTATTTGTGGCAACAGTAGCGCCGACGACATATTTACGACAGAGTCGATATGTCTGGTTTGAGGCCACTACGACTTGCAATCATATATGACTTATCAAAAAAGAAACCACTGAAGGAAAGAGCGTTTACTATGTCGGCAATTGAAATCACTCGAGAAAAAGTACAGGCATACCTCACAGATATCTATGGCTCGATTCAGGTTGATGGCGACGGTGACTTCAGTGTGCAACGTGGCTCGGCACGCATGTTCGCCCGCGTGCAAGACTTCGGCGAGAACGAAACCCTTGTCACGGTGTTCACCCCGCTGGTGAGAGGCGCCAAGACCTCTGCAGACCTCTTCGAATACGTAGCGCTGTCGAACACCCGTTTCATCTTTGGCCGCCTTGAACTGTCGGTGAGCGAAGACGGCACCGCCGACATTTTCTTGGCGCACAACCTGTTGGGTGATTATCTCGACAAGGACGAACTCGGCTACGTGTTCGTAGGCATGCTTGGTTCTGCAGACGAACTCGATAATGAGATCGCTGAACAGTTTGGTGGTGCTGTCTTTCACGCCGAATAAGTACGAACAGGCAGGGGAGGCCGTAGCGGCCCCCTCTGCCAGACCCCGCAATGACCCGACAAGCGAGAATGACTGAGCATTGGTGCGTACACAAGATAGAGACCTCCGCCTCCTGATTGAAGAGGCACAATCGACCGCGAAACGTTTAGGGCACGACCTGGTATTGCCAGAACACGTGGCTCTGGCCGCACTGCGTCGCACGCCACAGGCGGTTGAGCTCGTCGACGCCGACCTGCGTGCCGCATTTGATCAACAACAACTCGAAGCCTTTCTCGCAACGCTGGTACGAGTATTTGGTACTCCGCAGCTCGACAATCTCTTGAGTGAGCAACTCGCGCTGCTTGACAGGCCAGCGGAAAGTGACACTGGCAGCGCTACCGATACAGAGACAGGAACAGTTGAACCGCGGCCCCCGCTGATCGAGTTCTTGCAGGCCATCGCGAAGCTCGTGCTCGCGCGCAGAGCACAACCCGACTCAGACGCTCACAGTGACGCAGTCACGTTGGTGCGCCCCGACGGGTACATCGTTGAACGTGAAAGCGTCGCCGAAGAGATTCTGACGTCGCTCGCCATGAAAGACCGTGCTGCGCCACTCATCGTTGCGCCCGAGGGCGCAGGGCGCACTTCGGTCGCCACGGCACTCGCCAATCGGCTCGACGAGGTCGCCCCAGGAACACGCTTCGCGGGCAACACCGTCAAACTCGTTGATATTGATGCGCTTGACCGTCGCAACCTGATCGGGCATTTGCAGCACATCGCTGACAACCTCTCCGAAAACGAGATTCTATTCATTGACAATCTCGAAACCTTTGCTGACGCAGTCGACGGGCAGCATCTCAACGTCAGCCAACTTGCGAAGCTGAAGACGCTCATTGACGACCCTGAACGCAAGGTCGTGCTCACCCTCGCAAGTAGCCATCTCGAAGGGTTCGCACGAGTTGTGCCAGAACTCTTCGAAGAGGTGCAACTTGTTCAGCTGCCACCACTCAGCCAGACCGCGCTCTCGAAAATCGCCCACCGGCACGCAGAAGAACTCGTCAGCTACCACGGCACCGAGATCGATCTCGACCTCATCGAGACCGCAATCAAACCCAAACAGTTCACTGAGCGCATCGAACACCCGTCGCTGGCCGTCTGGCGGCTCGACCGCGCGGCGGCACGCGCTTCGCTGTTCGGTAAGGACAACGCCGCGACCGCATATGCCACCGCCGGCACGGCGAAACCTGTCTTCGACGCAGAACACGTGCGCGCTGCAGTGAAAGCAGAGATTCAGGGCCAAGACGAAGCCATCGACCGCGTAGTGGACTTGCTGCGTGTGATGCGAGCAGACCTCGATGCACGCTCTCACCGGCCCGACGGCGTCTTTCTGCTCGCAGGACCCACCGGCGTTGGCAAGACCGCGTTCGCACTCGCACTGGCAAAACACGTGTTCGACGACGAAGACGCAATCATTCGCCTCGATATGAGCGAATACAGCGAACCCCACACGGTGTCGAAACTCATTGGCTCACCCCCTGGCTACGTCGGCTCAGACGAGCCATCACAATGGCTCACCACCAAAATTCTCGACAACCCCCACCGGGTGCTGTTGCTCGACGAAATAGAAAAAGCACACCCCAAGATCTGGCAAACCTTCTTGCAAGTGTTCGACGCCGGGCGCATCACCGACAGCAAAGGTGCCACCGCCGACTTTCGAGAGACCATCATCTTGCTCACCTCAAACATGGGTGCCGAATCATTCTCAACCTCGTCAATCGGTTTCGGTGAAGGGGCCAAGAGCACCAACCCCGACGCTGATGAAGCCGGCGTGCTGCGTGCCATACGCGAACGCATGGCACCCGAACTGGTGAACCGCTTCGACGACATTCTGGTCTTCAAACCGCTTGCACCCGAGCACGTGAAAGCAATTGCTACACGCGAACTCGCAAAGGTCGCTGAGCGAGCAAAGAAACGCGGTTATGAACTCGAGATCGACGACACCGCGCTAGAGGTGCTCGCCGCTCGAGGCTACTCACGCGAATACGGCGCACGACCCCTGCTTCGTCTCATCGACGCCGAAGTGCTTTCACCGCTGAGCGCGTTGCCAGTTGGCCGATATGTGCTGCGCGAAGCGCTGGGTACCGACGTTGAGTTAGCTGCTGAAGCAACCGCCGAACGTGCTGAGACACCCCCGAGCGATGCTCGAAGACTTGAACTGGTTGCAGGTTGAGCTGCTGCCGAGCCGACCGCAGCCAGATATCAGCGGGCAGTCGAGCCTCACGACCTTGCAGCAGAGAGTGGTGAACGGCCGAGAGCGATGACAGAAAATCAGCAATATCTTCGCCACTTCGCAATGCCGACGTCTGTGAAGATCATGGCACGAAGCTCGAGCATCACGAATACCTTCGTGAACGGCATCATTCCTGTTGTATGGCCGAGTGCGGAGGAGGTACGCGACGCTTTGCAGATACTTGGAATGCTCGAAGTCGTCACTTGCGCCTACTGCGGAGACCCACACACCGAGTGGGACCACTTTCGGCCTCTCGTCGTCGGCCAACGCCCGACTGGCTTCATTACTGAGATTTACAATCTTGTGCCTGCCTGTGGCAAATGTAACCAAAGCAAAGGTAACAAAAACTGGCACACTTGGATACGCAGCGGTGCGCCTCGATCGCCCGCATCTCGAGGGGTGATCGACCTCGACACACGCGTCGAACGGCTACACGCCTATGAAGCCTGGGGTAGCCCCAGAAGTATCGACTTCGTCGACGTCGCAGGTGAAGACCTCTGGCACCAACACTGGCAAAACCATGCGAGAATTCTTGAACTCATGCGAGAAGCAGAGACGCTTGCTGGGCGCATTCGAGAGCGCGTCGAAACAAACTTCAAGCTGCACCAGGCAGTGTCACCACCGCAAGACATCGCCACGAGCTTGAACGACCTGCAATAAGAAACGAACCACGAAAAGACAACAATACTGAGCCACGAGCCCATCAACACTCGCACTATCGAAGACACTGCACTGCATCTGCCACGAAGCGACAATTGTGCCGCTCGAAAGCTGAGCACTCCAGGTACTGAAACGAGCATCATGACACTTTCGCCTTCTCAACTAGACCGCGCAATAGGTGCGGTGCTGGGTTCAGCCACGGGCGATGCCCTCGGCTCACAATACGAATTCGGCCCAAGCCACACCGACGACTTCGTGCCCGAATTCGGGCGCGGCTACTTCGGGCATGAGATCGGCGCATACACTAACGACACCGAAATGGCAGTAGTGATCTTGCAGCAACTCGCAGGCGAACGCGGTGAGCCAACTGTGCTGTCTGAACTCGCGGCGCAGCAATCGATCGTGAACGTGTGGCTGCAGTGGTCAAAACAAGCGAAAGACGTCGGTGCGCAAACCCGACAAGTGCTGCACACTGCCGAACTGCTCGCACAAACTGAGAGCGCCAGCACAATCACCGCCAGACAGGCCACCGAAGCAGCAGAACGCCATCATCAGAACTATGGCCGCAGCGGTGGCAACGGGGCACTCATGCGCACCGGGCCAGTAGCGCTCACCGCGTTCAGCTCTCACCAACTTGATGACCACGGCAATGACCTTGCGCAAGCCCGCGAGACGGTCGCTCTTGCCGCGCAGTGCATCGCGCAACTCACCCACTTCGAGCCCGACAACGTCGACGCCTGCGTCCTCTGGTCACTTGCCATCCACCACGCAGTGCTCACCGGCAAACTCAGTTTCACGCACGGGCTCAACTGGGTATCGGGCCAGAGCGTCGAACGCGCTGAACGTTGGCGCGGGTTGATCGCGCAGGCCACGACAGACGGCGCGCACCCGCGCGACTTCAGCGGCAACAATGGCTGGGTGGTCAGCGCGTTCCAGGCCGCGCTTGCCGCAATCGCTGGAGCCGACTCGTATGTCGAAGCCATGTATCGGGCGGTGCGCGGCGGGGGCGACACCGACACGGTTGCCGCAATCGCAGGCTCACTCGCTGGCGCCCTCGGGGGTGCCGAGCAAGTGCCCGCACCATGGCAGCAGATCGTGCACGGGTGGCCTGGCTATGACGCAGTCGGCCTGCGTGAGTTGGTCGTGCGTGCGGTGCAAGGCGTACCGGGCGCTCAGCACGCTCAGCACGCTCAGCACACACAGAACACACAGGGGGTTGCTCACTCATCAGCTGCGCCGCAGTCACCACAACCCCAGATCGACGTCGTAGAGGGCGACATCACCAAGCTGCACGCCGACGCGATCGTGAACGCGGCCAACACTGCGATGCGCGGCGGTGGGGGAGTTGACGGTGCCATTCACCGCGCCGGTGGCCCCGAGGTTCTCAAGGACTGCATCACCAGGTTTCCGCACGGCCTCGAAACTGGTGACGCCGGCTACACGGCCGCTGGCGACTTGCCCGCGCAGTGGGTGATTCATACGGTGGGCCCAGACCGACGGGCGGGGCAAGTGGATCGCGCGCTGCTCGAGAGCTGCTACCGCCGCTCGCTTGAAGTCGCAGATGAGCTCGGCGCAGAGTCAGTCGCCTTCCCGCTTGTCGGCGCAGGCATATTCGGGTGGCCGCTCGAGCTTGCTGTCGAGATCGCGGTTTCGACCGTGCGCGACACACCCACCCAAGTGCGACGCGTTACATTCGTCGCATTCGGTGACGAGGCACGCCAGGCACTCGATCGGCAGCTGGCCAATGCGTAAACGGCGCAGTTCTTCTGAGCTGCGAACCACCTAGGCTCGAAGTGAACGTGCGAGAGTCGCCGCTGAAAGGATGAGGGTATGCTGAATGGTACAGAAGCGAAGAAACACGCGATCGAAATCACCGGGGATCACACCATCAAAGATGTGGCAATCGCGTTTCCGGTCGGCACCACCTCGGCACAAGCCGGCGCAGAGGCGGTCGGCGGCGCTGCGGGCGCTGCCGTAGGCACGCTCAGCCTGGCCTCAGGTGCCGTGAGCGGGACGATGTCAGCTGTCGGCAGTGGAGCAGCAGGTGGTGTCGGTGCTGCCAGCCTCATCGCCCAACTGAAGCTTGAACACACCGAGCCATACGCCTCAGTGGTGCTCGCTCTCACCCCCACAAAGTTGTACTTGCTCGGTCGGCACAAGATCGGGCCACTCGCCTCTTTCGCGAACATGTTCATCGTGGCCGAGATCGCGCGCGAACATCTGCACGCAAACCTGACGCAGGCCAGCATGCTGAAGCACCTCACCCTCGTGAACGATGAAGATGGCAAACAGTACACCTACGAAGTCAAGCCCCTCGGCAGCGGCGTGGACTCGATAATGACTGAGCTCAACAGCGACTCATAAAGACCCAACCTGTGATCAACCCAGAAAGTAGGCGTGATGCAAGAAATCAAGTGCCCGCATTGCGGTGAAGCGTTCACGATCGATGAGGCGGGCTATGCCGACATTGCTCGGCAGGTGCGAGACGCCGAATTCGATAAGCAGGTGCACGAGAGGCTCGCCCTTGCAGACCTCGACAAACAGCGCGCACTCGAACTCGCCGAAGCCAAAGCCGCGAACGAACGCCAACAAGCGGCCGCCGCGAAAGACACCGAGATCCAAGAACTGCGAGCGAAGCTCGCCGCAGAACAAACCGAGCGGCGGCTCGCCGTCACCGAAGCGCTCAGCCAAGTTGAGAAAGAACGCGACGCACTGAAAAACGATCTCGGGCGCGTAGAACTCGAAAAGCAGCTTGCCGAGACCGCACTCAAAGACAAATATGAGACCCAACTGAAAGACCGCGACGACGCGATCGAACGACTGCGCGATTTGAAAGCCAAACTCTCAACCAAGATGGTTGGTGAGACGCTCGAACAACACTGTGAGATCGAGTTCAACCGCATACGCGCCACCGCGTTTCCAAACGCATACTTCGAAAAAGACAACGATGCGAGCTCTGGCAGCAAAGGCGACTTTATTTTTCGCGACAGCGATGCACACGGCACTGAGATCGTCTCGATCATGTTTGAAATGAAGAACGAGAGCGACACCACCGCCACCAAGAAAAAGAATGAAGACTTCTTCAAGGAACTCGACAAAGACCGTAACGAAAAGGGCTGCGAATACGCCATTCTCGTGTCGTTACTCGAGCCAGAGAATGAGCTTTACAACACCGGCATTGTTGACGTGTCACACCGCTTCCCGAAGATGTACGTCGTTCGACCACAATTCTTCATCCAAATGATCACCGTGCTGCGCAATGCCGCCATGAACGCACTCAAGTACAAGAACGAGCTGGCGCAGGTACGCGCGCAAAACATCGACATCACTCACTTTGAAGAAGAACTCGAAGCATTCAAGAGTGCTTTCGGCCGCAACTGGCGACTCGCCTCAGACGGCTTCGAAGAAGCCATCAAACGCATCGACGAATCAATCAAAGACCTCGAAAAAGTAAAAACAGCGTTGCACAAATCGGCCAACAACCTGCGCCTCGCAAACAGCAAAGCTGAAGACTTGACGGTCAAACGCCTCACCCGCGGCAACCCCACCATGGCCGCCAAGTTCGCCGAACTCGATGGTTAAGACTTCTTCTGCTGAATAAACCCGGTCAAGGCGTTGAACACAGACGGCGCAAAACTGCCCCACGCATTCGCAACATTGGCGAGGTCGATCTTGCCGGTGTGCACCTGCTCACACAGCTTGATCCACGCTTCACCCGTGGCATAGGTGAGCGCCCCCGCGACCGACGCATTCACCATGCTGCCGGCCCCGGGAATCAGCTTGATGAAGCTGCGAGCGAGCGCCTGCCCGGCCACCTGCGCACTGAACTGCGCGATCGCCGACACCGACATCATTGAAGCCAAATCAAGCTCATAAATTGCCGCAATGCGGCCCATCATCGTTAACTGAATGGGCGCGAGCGTCGTCGCGTCGGCAACCGGAAACGGAATCGCTGCGGTGGCGGCTGCGGCTGCGGCAGCGGCGCCGATGACCGATCTGGCCATTTCTCGCTTCCACGGAAGATTGAGTCGTTGAGCGACGCGAAAGGCGTCTTTCGTGCTGTCGGGTGACAGGGCAAGGGTCTCGACCACGAGTTCACTGAGCCCGTGCCCCACGCCCTTTCCATCTCTGCCAACCGCTGACGTGAGCATGACCCGCTGCACAGGCAAATAGAACGGGTTGCCCTCATGGTCAACGGGGTGCTCAAGCCAATCCCGAAACTCTGCAACGTCTTTGCTGGGTGAGAGCTTGCCGGTGATGCGGTTCCTCGACCACTCGACCTTCGTAAGCACCAAAATGACTGGCAGGCCAGACGCGTGTAGCTCGCGGATCATCTCGATCTCTGGCTGCGTTAACCGGTACGCCGTCGAGGCAATGCAATACCAGACCACCGAAATCTGCTCCTCGGGCGGCCGCTTCGCGATCGTCTGCAAGTTCTCGTGCAGCATCTCGGCCGGGGTCTTCGTTGAGCCGATCTCGAACCCCTCGAAATCCCAAATGCCGAGCGCGCCATCGTGGTAGTAATCGACACCGGCCGTCACAGGCAACCCCTTGCCGACCCGCGCAAGATCTCGCCCGAACACGGCGTTCACGAGCGACGACTTGCCGACCCCGGTGCCCCCGATAATGCCAAGGTTAAAGCGTCCGTACGTCTTCCTCGACTCGGCATGCGCGTCAACGAAGGCCGCGGTGTCGAGGTCAGCGGGATCAGGGGGTGCGGGCAAACTGGCCCCACTCGGTGGGTTCGAGGTCATGGCAGTGCTCCGATCCTCTTCATATGAAGAACAACTGTTGCCGACTGCCCAAAACTTACCACGCACCCCCGCGCGCATGGTTATGCGGTCTGACCGTGATGTTTGCCCTCCGCGATCTCTTCGATGAGCTTTTCATTGAACGCAGGCAAATCGTCAGGGGTGCGACTTGTCACCAATCCCTGATCGACCACCAGCTCTTCATCGACCCACTTGGCGCCGGCATTTCTGAGGTCAGTCTTCAAGCTGGGGTACGAGGTCACCTTGCGTCCGTGCAACACATTTGCATCGGCGAGGATCCAGCCGCCATGAGTAGTGCCCCGTAAAGTGGTGTAGCCGCGCTGGTGGTCGGCCCATCATTGTGATGTGAGCGCGGTCACCGTGTGGTCCTTCGAGTCAACCTTCCACAGAATCCTCGAAAGGACATCATCACGATGACCGCTCCTCATATTGTCGACCCTGCCGGCCTGCTCACAGAAGCTCTTTCCGACGCGTCACCAGATCTGATGCGCAACCTGTTACAGACCATGATCAACGCGCTGCTCTCCGCCGACGCGGACGCTGTCGTCGGCGCGGAATGGGGCAAACCCAGCCCCGACCGTGTCACCCAACGCAACGGCTACCGGTACCGCGAACTGGACACCCGCGTCGGTACGGTCGATATCGCGATCCCGAAGCTACGCTCGGGGACTTATTTTCCGGAATGGCTGCTTGAGCGCCGCAAACGCTCGGAGTCAGCGCTGATCACTGTCGTCGCTGACTGCTACCTCGCCGGCGTCTCAACTCGCCGGATGGACAAGCTCGTGAAGACCCTCGGGATCCACTCCTTATCGAAGTCGCAGGTGTCGCGGATGGCGGCTGACCTCGATGAGCAGGTTGATCAGTTTCGTCATCGACCGCTTGGTGATGCGGGCCCGTTCACGTTCGTCGCCGCGGACGCTCTGACGATGAAAGTCCGCGAGGGCGGCCGAGTGATCAATGCCGTGGTGCTCGTCGCGACTGGTGTCAACGCTGACGGGCGGCGTGAAGTTCTCGGGATGCAGGTTGCGACCAGCGAGACCGTGGCAGCCTGGAACAGTTTCTTCGCCGATCTTGTCGCCCGTGGGTTAAGCGGCGTCCGACTCGTCACCTCTGACGCGCACCAAGGCCTGGTAGAAGCGATCGCGGCGAACTTGCCCGGCGCCAGCTGGCAGCGTTGCCGCACCCACTATGCCGCGAACCTGATGAGCGTCTGTCCGAAGAACATGTGGCCTGCGGTGAAAGCGATGCTGCATTCGGTCTATGACCAGCCCGACGCCGGCGCCGTTGACGCCCAGTTTGACCGTCTCCTTGACTACGTCGAAGGCAAGCTCCCCGACGCACACGAGCACCTCGACGCCGCCAGGGCGGATATTCTCGCCTTCACTCAGTTCCCCGAGGGGCTCTGGCAGCAGATCTGGTCGAACAACCCGAACGAGCGTCTCAACCGCGAGATCCGTCGCCGCACCGATAGCGTTGGCATCTTCCCGAACCGTGACGCGATCATCCGTCTGGTCGGAGCGGTCCTCGCTGAACAGACCGACGAATGGGCCGAAGGCCGCCGCTATCTCGGCCTTGACATCCTCGCCAAGTCCCGCCTGACCCTCGTCCCCAACAACGCCATCGAGGAGGT
>JAAZHL010000262.1 GCA_012510755.1 Leucobacter sp. | reverse complement strand
GGTTCTGATAGTACGCCTCATAGTACGCGTCTTCAAAAGTCTGCACCCCAGGCACCGACTGAAACTCGGTGACGTCGATGCACTCGCTACCGGCGATGAGGTGCCCCGCCACAAACTTTACGTACTCGTCTGTGCCATAGACAGGAAATGCTGTCGTCGCGGGTTCGCTCGCGTGCGCAAACTCGGCAGAAAGTTCTTCTGGCGAGCCAGAGATGACGGCGAAATCAGCGAGCCCTGTCGTGGGTGCAAGCGCTTGTGCCTCAGCATTGAACTGCTCGATGAAGGCAGCCATGTCGGGTTGCTCAGTGTTGAAGAAACGTACACGTGCTTCTGTTCCGAGCATGGTGCCCACACCTTCGACCCGAATGACCCATTCGTTGTCTTCTGTGGTGATTCCGTCTTCGGGTATGCGGGCCTGGGTGAGTCGGGTGACTCCGTCGAGCCCTGTGAACGCGAACTTTCTGGGAACTTGATCGAGACTGCCTAATGTCGTGAAGAAGCCCAGGTCTCGCATCGCGTTTGAGGCGATGTGCTGGGGGAGTGGACCCGCCAAAGAAGACGCGTCTACTTCGCCCATGTGCGAGTAATTATCCCCGCCAGCGGCAATCACTCCCCACGCAAAACCACTTTGCTCGTAGCGTCCAATACCTTCGACATAGAAGCTCCAACCGGGGCTGCCCATCATGTCGTCTGAGCTGTCGCCATCGTAGAGTTGTAAACCTGCGTTTTGCACAGATGGATACTGGTTGGCGACGCCCGCCTCAGTGAGATGCGTACTATTCCATTCCGTGCCGCTGGTCTCACCAAGCACCTCGTAGCGACGGTACTCACCAACGTCACTCACTACGCCTGTGCTACCAATGATGACGTAGCGGTCGGCGCCCGGCACCTCGCTCCAATTCATGTTTTGCGTGCCATTGCTGCGATCAATCTCTGCAGAAACGACGGGCCTGTCAAGTTGACGCTTGGCGCTGATCTTTGTCACGACAGGGGTCTCGAGCGCATGACCGTGTTCGTCTATTTTTCGCACCAGATAGTACTCGGGTTGCAGACCCCACCCCCTACCGCCTTCGCTCTTGGGCATAAGGTCAACGTAGCGACCGTCGATACTCGCCACAGACGTCTCTAAAGGGCGAATTCGCAAGTCTGACCCTGGGCTATCTTGAAAGACAAACAGACCAGACACCCGCGTCAGCAGAGGATCAAGGTAGATGCTGAACGCCCACGAGAACTCTTCTGCTTTGCTGGGCCCCTGCGCGGCAAAGTCGTAGTCGGCCGGAAACGTCATCGCGACGTCAAAATCAAGATCTAGCATGGGTTCGGTAAAAAACGAGATCACTGCCTGCGCCCGCAACAATCTCGGTCGGAAGCTCTACCGTCTTCGGTGCAAAGGCAGCGCGAATGGCCACGATGCCCACCGTGGCGACGAGCGCGAACACCAACAGTGTGGCACCAACAGTAAGGAGCACACGACGCCGATTCTGACGGGCTGAAATCGTTCGGGTGACCGGCGCCGCCGGGCTGCCCTGTGGGGCGGCAACGTGCGCTGTCCACTGCGTGCCATCCCACCAGCGTTGAGCGGTTTCGTCGTAGGGTCTTGGTACCAGCCAGCGGGGGTTGTGTTCATCGTAGAGATGCTCCTTTGTGAACCGTCAAGCTCCGAGCAAATATACCTGCAACGGCAAATGCGCCACGATGCACACCCGAAATGACATAGGATTGTGCGCATCGACGTTGCACCGGCCATCACCGGGAAGTCTTCGGAAGAACGGCGGCGCTCGATCCTCGTCTCAATAATGATTAATCAATAATTGTGCAGAAGATCTTGAGCCGCTCACTAGAACCGAACGGGTACGGCCCGTCACAGCCGAACGAAGTGGCCGAAGCTCGCACAGGCGAGTGGGGGCAAGCGGGGTGGTACCGCGGGTGCAGGCGCAAAGCCGTGCTCGTCCCAGCACAAGCAGCACAAATAGCAAAGCGACAAAGCAAGAGCTACAAAGCTACAAAGCAGCCCCCAGCCGCAAGAGGACGCCCCACATGATCTACCCCAAGCAGACTACCGGTCAGCCAAAGCAGCCGAAGCACGCCGCAGAGCCCATCTCGAGCCCCGGGGTCGCCTCGTCACCGTCGTTCTCAGCCATCGAACGCGGGGTGCTTGCCTTCTGGCAACAAGACGACACCTTTCGCGAGTCGATCAGACAGCGTGAGGGCTGCGAAGAGTGGGTCTTCAACGACGGCCCGCCGTTTGCGAACGGCCTGCCGCACTACGGTCACCTGCTGACGGGCTATGCAAAAGACGTG
>JAAZHL010000261.1 GCA_012510755.1 Leucobacter sp. | reverse complement strand
TGCAACAACATCACTTCGACTCCACGTGTGGACATGGTTAATTCGCCACAGATGTGACACTCCACTCTACCGCGTCTGCTGCCCGATTGCCAATGCGCGGTTAGCTCGCACGGCTAATGGGCTGCGGCGTTCCAGTTTGGCCCTCGCCCGATCTGCACGTCGAGCGGCACGGACAGCGACGCCGCGCCCCCCATCTCATCTCGAACGATGTCTTCGAGCACCTGCCACTCGTCAGGCGCGACCTCAAACATCAGTTCATCGTGAATCTGCAGCAGCATGCGAGAACGCAAGCCCGCCTCACGCATTCGACGCTCGACGCCAATCATCGCGAACTTGATAATGTCGGCGGCCGAGCCCTGAATTGGTGAGTTCAGTGCGGCCCGTTCAGCGTTCTCACGCAGTACCCGGTTGGGGCTTCTCAAATCGGGGAAGGGTCGGCGACGGCCAAATATGGTTTCGGTGAAGCCATCGATCTTCGCCTGTTCGACCACCGTACGGAGATAATCTCGCACTCCGCCAAATCGATCGAAGTAATCGACCATCAACTGTCTGGCTTCGCCTGCTGAAATATTGAGTTGTTTTGCCAACCCAAAAGCAGAGAGCCCGTAGGCCAAACCGTACGACATGGCTTTCACCTTCGAACGCATTTCACTCGTGACGTCGGAGGGCAGTACGCCAAAGACTCGCGCCCCGACGAAGCGGTGCAGATCTTCCCCTGCGTTGAATGCCTCGATGAGACTGGCGTCTTTCGACAGGTGCGCCATAATGCGCATTTCGATCTGCGAGTAATCGGCCGTCATGAGCGAATCAAACTCCGAGGAATGAATAAACGCTTCGCGAATGCGGCGCCCCTCTTCAGTGCGCACTGGAATGTTTTGCAGGTTTGGGTCGGTCGACGCCAGACGGCCGGTGGCTGCACCTGTCTGCAGCAGTGTTGTGTGAATGCGCCCCTCAGGCTGCACTGCTTTCATGAGCGTTTCAACAATTTGCCGCAACTTATTTACGTCGCGGTGAGCCAACAGTGCGTCAAGAAACGGGTGCGGCTTTTTGGTTTGCAACTCTGCGAGGGCAGCAGCGTCAGTGGTGTAGCCGCGTTGTGTCTTGCGAGTTTTCGGCATATCAAGCTCATCAAACAACACCTCTTGCAGTTGCTTCGGTGACGAAAGATTTACCTCGTGGCCGATTGCCGCAAAGGCCTCTTGTTCAACAGCAGCAACTCGCTCGCGCAGCTCGGCCTCATGAGCCTGCAAGAGCGGCAGATCGATCTGCACACCGCGCTGCTCAAGCACAGCGAGCACCGGCAGCAAGGGCAGTTCGATGTCTGTGTAAATTTCTTGGGTGCCGCCTTCGAAACGGCGCACCGCTTCAGCATGGGCACGTACGAGATACCAAGCCTGCACTTCGGGGCCAGCAATTGACCCCTCGTCAGGAAGCAACTGATTGGGGTCGCCCTGAGGGAGCTGCTCCCCCAAAAATCGTTGTACGGCATCAGCAAGTGTCTTCTCGGCAGTGCCCGGGCGCAGCAGCCATGAAGCCAACAAGAGATCTCCGGCGATGCCTGACACGGTGATGCCGGTAGCCGCTACTTGGTTGATCTGTTGCTTCGCGTCCCAGAACACCTTGGGTTGTGATGACGCAAGCCACTGTTCAAACTGCGCATAGTCTCGCCCGCCAGGTTGCCAGTGCAGCACCACGATTGACTCGGGCGTCGCAAGGCCGACTTGCAGCGCTGCGGCGCCTTCTGACAATGGCTCAATCACGATCGCTGGGGACTGCGCTTTTGCAAGCCAGTCTTCGAGTTCTTCGTCGAGCAACTGCTTTGTTTCTGGCTGTTCGGCAACGAGTGGGCTCGCACCCGATATCTCGCCCGGGGTGATCGATTCAAGCCCGGCGAGCTTCGCCACACGCTGCAAGAGCGTGCGAAACTCGAGCTTCGCAAACACTTGCTTGACCGCTTCCATGTCAATCTCACCTCGGGTGAGATCATTCGGTCCGAGGTCGAGTTGCACGTCGCGTACGAGCCGATTCAGCATGCGGTTACGCTCGGCAAGGTGCGCGTGCTCTCGCAGGCTTTCGCCGACTTTACCCCCAACCTCTTCTTGCCGACGCAGCAGCTCTTCAAGTGAGCCAAACTGATTGATCCATTTGACCGCAGTCTTCTCACCAACACGTGGCACGCCCGGCAAATTATCACTTGTCTCGCCAACGAGAGCGGCAATTTCAGGGTACTGCTCTGGACGCACGCCGTAGCGCTCGATCACTTTGTCTACGTCGTAGCGTGTGAGCTCACTGACTCCCTGCTTCGACGGGTAGAGCAGCGTAATGCGGTCATCGACCAATTGAATCGTGTCTCGATCGCCGCTGACCACCAACACGCGATAGCCCTGGTCGGCACCCTGTGACGCCAGGGTCGCAAGAATATCGTCTGCCTCGTAGTTCTCTTTTTCAAGCGTGCGAATGCCCATGGCATGCAGCGCTTCTTGCAGCAGTGGCACTTGACCCTTGAACTCTGGTGGCGTCTCGCCTCGGGTGCCCTTGTATTCGGGGTACTGCTCGGTTCGAAATGAATGACGCGAAATATCAAATGCCACCGCTAAGGCATCAGGCTTTTCATTGTTCAGCAGGTTGATGAGCATTGCGATGAAGCCGTGAATGGCGTTCGTATGCTGCCCGGTCTGCGTTTGAAAACTATCAACGGGCAAGGCATAAAACGCCCGAAATGCGAGCGAATGGCCATCGATGATCATGAGGGTAGGCTGATGCTTGGTCGACACTCACCCAGCCTATAAGCCATCGCTGACATTCGGTCAGATTCACACGTGAGCGGCTGCAATTCGAAGGAATTCTATGAACGACACTGCACAATTTAACCCCGAGGCCCCAGATCTCTCGCTGCTCAACAGCCGCTATCTTGGCGCACTTGCCACCCAAATGGGTATTCAGATCACTGAGTTCAGTCGCGAGCGTGTCGTAGCCACTATGCCCGTAACTGGCAACACTCAACCGTTTGGGTTGCTGCACGGCGGCGCGTACGTGGTGCTCGGCGAAACGCTCGGCTCCATGCACGCGAACTTTCTCGCCCCAGATGGGCAAAACGCCGTGGGCGTAGATCTGAATGCGACACATACCGGCTCGGCAGCGCAGGGTGTGGTGACAGCTGAATGCCGGCCAGTTCACATGGGTCGTTCACTGACCGTGCACGAGATTATTGTGACGGCAGAAGACGGGCGCCGCTGCTCGACCATGCGCATTACGAACTTCTATAAGGCGCGCTCGCACTAGCAGCGAGCCAATGACAACTTAGTCCTTTTTAGGACCGAGCTGATCAATGATCGTCTTTGCGACGTCTTGCATCGTCAACCGGCGGTCCATCGAGGCCTTCTGAATCCAGCGGAACGCCTCGGGCTCAGACAGGCCCATCTTGTCGTTCAAAATGCCCTTGGCCCGATCAACGAGCTTGCGGGTCTCAAAACGCTCAGCGAGATCAGCAACTTCATTCTCGAGCGCGACCACCTGCTGAAAGCGTGAAAGCGCGATCTCGATTGCTGGAATAAGGTCAGCGGGCGTGAAAGGCTTGACCACGTAGGCAAGCGCCCCGGCTTCAGCGGCACGCTCAACAAGCTCTCGCTGGCTAAACGCAGTCAGCAACACCACAGGGGCAATGTTCCCGTCAGCATTCAATTGTTCAGCCGCCGAGATGCCATCAAGCTTTGGCATCTTGACGTCCATGACCACCAGGTCAGGCTGCAGCTCGCGCACCAAACGCACTGCCTCTTCACCATCGCCAGCCTCGCCAACGACGTCGAAGCCGTTGTCGCGCAGCGTCTCAACGATATCTAGGCGAATGAGCGACTCGTCTTCGGCCACTACCACACGCCGCGCTGTGTTCTGCTCGGTCATACCTAGTACCTTACTCCTCGCCCAATAACTTCATAGTGCCGGATGCGGGACTTGAACCCGCACGTCTTTCGACACCGCATTTTGAGTGCGGCGTGTCTGCCAATTCCACCAATCCGGCGCAGCTGTACAAGCCTACTGCAAGTTAGACAGGAATATTGCCACGCCCCACGACGTGTCGTCGCGGCCCTGCCTCGGGCAGCTGCCCGGTGGTCTCCCCCATGCGGTGAATCCGCAAGGTATTTGTGGAACCGATGACCCCGGGAGGCGATCCTGCGATAATCAGCACCTTCTCACCCACCGAAATTCGATCGCTATCGAGCAATACCCGATCTACCTGCTCAAACATCTCGTCGGTCGTGAACACGCGCGGCACTTCGTAACTGCGTGCCCCCCACGTCAGCTCCATGCGCCGACGAATAGCGCGGCTGGGCGTGAATCCGATAATCGGGATCGGCTTGCGCAATCGCGCGAACCGGCGCACGGTGTCACCCGACTCAGTGAACACGCACACGAATCGTGCACCAATAAATTCGGCAACCTCGGCAGCGGCCAGCGTAAGCGCGCCACCCTGGGTGCGGGGTGAACCGCGCAAAACCTCGATTCGGTCGAGTGCGTGCTCTTCAGTGGTCTGAATTATGCGCGCCATGGTTTGCACGGCCTGCACCGGGTAGGCGCCGACGCTCGTCTCGCCAGAGAGCATGACCGCATCAGCACCGTCCAGCACCGCGTTTGCGCAGTCGCTCGCCTCTGCCCGTGTCGGCCGGGGGTTCTCAATCATTGATTCGAGCACTTGTGTGGCGACGATCACCGGCTTCGCAAGCCTGCGGGCTATTGCGATAGCTTCTGTCTGCACGAGCGGCACACGCTCGAGTGGCAGTTCAACACCGAGGTCACCGCGGGCGACCATGATGCCGTCAAAAGCATCGGTAATGCTCTCAAGGTTGTCGACAGCCTGCGGCTTCTCAATCTTCGCAATCACCGGCAGTTTGATGCCTTCTTCAGCCATGATCTCGTGCACTCGAACGATGTCTGCCGCGTCGCGCACGAACGACAGTGCGATGTAATCAACGCCGAGCGCAAGCGCCCAGCGCAAGTCTCGTTCATCTTTGTCTGAGAGCGCTGGCACGTTTACGGCCACCCCGGGCAGGTTCAAGCCCTTGTTATTTGACACCTTGCCAGGTATTTCAACAACCGTGTGCACCGTGTCATCGGTCACGCGCACCGCACGCAGCGCAACTTTGCCGTCGTCAATGAGCAGAGGATCACCAGGCCGCACATCACCCGGCAAACCTTTGTAAGTCGTGCTGCTGATGGTGCCATCACCGCGAATATCGCGCGTGGTGATCGCAAACTCTGCGCCCTCTTCGAGTTCGTACGGGCCGCCCTCAAATACGCCCAAGCGAATTTTTGGCCCCTGCAGGTCGGCGAGCACCGCAATGGGTCGACCCACTTCGTTCTCGGCCCGCCGAATATTGCGATATATGCCCTCATGCACGTTGTACGTGCCATGCGACATATTCAGTCGCGCGACGTTCACGCCCGCTCTGATCAGCTCGAGGGTGTGATCATAACTTGATACTGCTGGCCCCCAGGTGGCGACGATCTTTGCGTGGCGCATAGTCTCTTATTTCTGCTCGAGAACGTGGTAGAACTTGTCAGGGTCTGCGGTTCGTTGCCCAATCGCGTCTGCCGGGTGGGTACGGCCGGGTAAATACACCGAGGGCTCCAAACCAACGTGACGTCGGGTCTGCACCACAATGATGATGATGCCGACGAGCACCGCGATGAGTGCCGTGAGTTGATTCGTGCGAAGTCCAAACAGAATGAAACTCGTGTCGAGGCGAATGCCCTCGATAAAGAATCGTCCGATGCCATACCAGATGAGGTAGAGGCCGAAGAGCTTGCCCCAGCGCGGCTGCCACTTGCGTTCAATTGCGAGCAGCACGACGATTCCGAGCAGATTCCAGAGAATCTCGTACAAGAACGTCGGGTGAAAGAGTGTCTGCTCGGGCAGCCCGATAGGAAATGCGGGGTTGCTGCTCGAGATTTCTAGCCCCCAGGGCAACGTCGTGGGTTCACCGAAGAGTTCGTGGTTGAACCAGTTGCCGAGGCGGCCAAGAGCTTGCGCCGCCAAGATGCCGGGCACCAATGCGTCTGCGTACGACCAAAAACGTATGCCGTTCATGCGCGTGGCGATCCATACGCCGAGGGCGCCGCCGAGCAGCGCACCAAAGATCGCGATTCCACCGTCCCAGATGTTCCAGATCGCGTCACGTTCAAACGGGTTCCACCATTGGCGGCCCGCAGAAAAATAGAAACCCCAGTGTGTGAGCACATGGTAGAAACGTGCGCCGATGATACCGAGCACCACGGCCATGAAAGTAATGTCTACGACTGCACCGCGATCACCGCCCCGATCGCCGAGCCGCTTCGCAGACCAGAATGCCGCGATGATGATGCCAGCCAAAATGCACAGCGCATAGAAATGAATCGAGAGTGGGCCGATCTGTATCGACTGCACCTCGGGGCTGGGAATACTCATCGGAAGAGGGAAAAGCATGAACTACTCTTTCGCATACACTGAGGCATCTTGACGAATACCTGCTTCGTTATCTTAGCGCTCGGTGCTGACCGGTGAGCGTCGGGTGCCTTCGGCGAGCTCGCGAACTGTCGCCGCAAGCTGTTCGACGCCGCCCTCGCTCAGCGCGCGCACAAACACTGTGCCGACAATCGCTCCGTCGGCATATTCGAGAGTGGTCGCAACATGGTCAGCGGTCGACACACCAATACCCACACACGCAAGCGTCGCGCCCTGTGTGCGCAGACGTGCGGTCAACGCTCTCGCGGCAGCGTCGAGCGATTCGCGCTGCCCAGTAATACCCATGGTTGAGACGGTATACACAAACCCGGTCGTCTGCTGCACGATCATCTTCAGACGTTCGTCAGAACTGCTTGGAGCCGCGAGGAATACACGGTCAAGACCGTGCTCGTCACTCAAACGAATCCACTCTGCGGCAGCCTCGGGTGTGATGTCAGGGGTGATGAGGCCGGCACCACCAGCCGCCGCAAGATCGGCAGCAAACCGTTCTATGCCGTACTGCAAGACCGGGTTGATATAGGTCATCACGAGCACTGGCACGTCGACTGCCGCTCGCACACGCCGAATCGCGTCGAACACCTGTGAGACTCGAAACCCGCGTTGCAACGCCTGCCGAGTTGCCTGCTGTATGACCACCCCGTCCATGACGGGGTCGCTGTAGGGCAGACCAAATTCAATGACGTCGACACCGTTTTGCGCCAGAGCAATGGCGGCTTCAATGCTCGTGTCAAGGTCGGGGAACCCGACCGGCAAATACCCGATCAGGGCACCGTTGCGGTGCTGCTTTGCCTCGTGAATCGCGGCTTCGACCTGTGACTGTTGCGCACCCATCAGTTCGCCTCCCCATCAATCAGGCCAAAGTACTTTGCCGCGGTTTCCATGTCTTTGTCGCCGCGACCCGAAAGGCTCACCATGATGAGACCGTCGGGGCCAAGCTGCTGGCCAATCTGCAGCGCGCCTGCGAGGGCATGGGCTGACTCGATTGCGGGAATAATGCCTTCGGTTTGGCTCAGCAGTCGAAATGCTTGCATCGCCTCATCGTCGGTGGCAGGAATATAGGCGGCACGGCCGATGTCAGCAAGCCACGCGTGCGCCGGACCAACCCCAGGGTAATCAAGCCCAGCCGAAATGGAGTGCGACTCGATCGTTTGCCCGTCTTCGTCTTGCAGCACATAGGTGCGTGCGCCGTGCAGCACATCGGGTCGAACGCGCTCAATCGAGGCAGCATGCCCATCAGAGTCGACTCCGACGCCCGGAGCTTCGACGCCATACAGGTTAACCTCGGCGTCATCCAAAAACGCGTCGAACATGCCAATGGCATTTGACCCGCCTCCGACACACGCGATCACCGCGTCAGGCAGCCGACCGACTTCAGCGAGCAACTGCGCGCGAGCCTCTTCGGAAATCACCTTCTGAAAGTCCCTCACCATCGCTGGAAAGGGATGAGGCCCGGCCGCAGTGCCAAAAATGTAGTTCGTCTTCTCGACGCTCGCAACCCAGTCACGATACGCCTCGTTAATCGCGTCTTTCAGGGTTCGCGAACCGGCCTGTACTGCGATTACTTCAGCGCCCAGCAGCCGCATTCTCGCCACATTGAGCGCCTGACGCTCTGTGTCAACCTCGCCCATATAAATCGTGCAGTCGAGACCGAAGAGCGCGGCAGCGGTGGCAGTGGCAACCCCGTGTTGACCGGCACCGGTCTCAGCGATCACCCGGGTCTTGCCGAGCCGCTTGGTAAGCAGTGCTTGACCGAGCACATTATTGATCTTGTGTGAGCCCGTGTGGTTGAGATCTTCACGCTTCAAGAACACGCGCGCGCCACCCGCGTGGGCAGCGAAGCGTGGCACTTCAGTGATGGGCGAAGGCCGACCCGCATATGAATGCAGCAGGGCGACAAGCTCAGCCCGAAACTCAGGATCGTTCTTTGCCTCGTCATAGGCAATCGTCAGTTCATCAATCGCGGCGATCAAGGATTCGGGCATAAATCGCCCACCGTACTCGCCAAAAAAAGGGCCGCTCACATCTCGCAGCGAACCAACGTGCTGCGCCTGGTCGTACGTCATTCTGACTTCTTTCCCGTTACCATCTCGCGTGATCTACTCTCAGCACGCTCACCGTGGCGCGCGCTCAGACGCTTAAGAAACTCTGCAGCTGGGCCACCGGGTCACCAACAACCAGCGCCTCGCCGACCAGCACCACATCAGCACCCGCCTCGCGATACCGCTGCACATCGCTCACATCAAGCACCGCCGATTCGGCGACGCGAATCACGCCAGCCGGAATCTGGTCTGCGACGCGGCCGAATAGCTCACGATCAAGCTCAAAGGTCGTGAGATCTCGCGCGTTCACGCCTATCAGTTGCGCGCCCAGGTCGACAGATCGAGCAACCTCGTCAGCGCTGTGCGCCTCAACCAGAGCGGTCATGCCAAGCTCACGAATAAACGCATACAACCGTTGCAAGGTGGCCTGCGGCAACGCAGCCACAATCAACAACACCAGGTCGGCACCGGCGGCTCTCGCCTCGAGAATCTGGTATTCCTCACCGATGAAGTCCTTGCGCAGCACAGGAATGCTCACCGCTTTGCGCACAGCCTCAAGATCTTCGAGTGATCCTTTGAACTTGCGCTGCTCAGTCAGCACGCTGACTGAGCTCGCACCAGCGGCTTCGTACTGTGCTGCCAAGGTCTGTGGTTCGGCGATCTCAGCAAGATCACCACGCGACGGGCTGGCACGCTTCACCTCGGCAATCACCTTGATGTGGTCAGCCGGAGCGAGAAACTCGAGCGCGTCTAAGGGAGCCGAACGTTCAATGGCTGCGGCTTCGACCACATGCAGTGGCCGCAGCTGCCTTCTCGCACGAGCATCGTCGAGAGAACCCGCGAGCAGTTGATCGAGCACGTCAGTGATCGGTCGATTTTGGCGTGAACTTCGGGCCCTTTACGCCGTAACCGGCTTTAGCCAAGACCCAGCCGAGCAGCCAACCGAGCACTACCACGCCTGCGCATACCCAGACCAACCAAGCCTGGTGCAGAAAAAAGGCAACCGTTCCCACAGCAATGCCAATCAGCATCACAATTACGGCCGTCCACGCAGCTGGCGAATCGCCGTGACCCGGATCATTTGGGTGGGTACTCATGAATCTCCTTACAGATGGTTCCAGTTGAGTCTACCGGCTGTCAGCCTCTCACTGCGAATCTTCACGCGCGTCGTCCGCACTTGGGTCGACGCCGTCGTTCATCGCTTCCCAGTCCGAAATTCGGTCTGGCTCAGTTGCCACCCCAGCTACTCGCGAAGCGGCACCAGAATCATAGCGCCTGCCTGCCTGCTTCCAACGGCTACCGATGATGAGTACGAGCACGCCGAGCACGCACAGCACGCTCCCCGCGATGATCGTCAGCACAATGAAAGGCGAGGTAGTCGACGAGGTGACGAGATCGAATTCGTCGCCCCCTGAGATCCCAGTCACCTCTGCCAGCCTCGAGCCGGTAGCAGCCACCGGGTCAGCCCACACCGCAGCGGCAATCGCCACGACTGCCGCACCGAGCAGGGCCACAAGCACCCCGAGCACGCGACGAAAGGCCTGACCCGCGATCGTCAGGGCGAGCGCCGCCGCGAGCACCGCGATTGCTATCGGCGACAGCGCCTGATTCAGTTGATGCCCGGTGGCGACGACTGAGCTGAATGCGGCCGCGCCGGTCGTCAAACTCAAAGTGACCCAAATCTGGGTCGAGCCGTACAGCGCAAGGGCACCTGCGAGCACGATGCCTGCGAGCAGCGGCAATTTAGTGCGCATGTGCGTTGTCACCTAGCTCGCGCAACGTATTCGCGATCGCGACAGCGCGAAGCGGCGCCGCGGCCTTATTGCGAGACTCCTGGTCTTCGAGCTCTGGCACCGAATCAGCGACAATACCGCCGCCCGCCTGCACCATCGCTATGCCGTCGCGAATGGTGGCAGTACGAATCGCGATCGCAAGATCGGCGGCTCCGCCAAGGCCAAAATAGCCTACGACTCCCCCATACACGCCACGCTGCACCGGTTCGAGTTCATCAATGATCTGCAGCGCACGGGGCTTTGGCGCACCGCTCAATGTACCTGCCGGAAATGTCGCGCGTAACGCATCAACCGGGTTCTGATCATCCCGCAGCTGCCCCTCAACCGTCGAAACGATATGCATGATGTGGCTGAATCGTTCGATGCGCATAAACTCGGTGACTTCAACGCTTGCCGGCTGGCAGACCCGCAGCAGGTCGTTGCGAGCCAGGTCAACGAGCATCAAATGCTCTGCACGCTCTTTCTCGTCTGCAAGCAATTCTCGCTCGTGCTGCTGGTCTTCATCGACCGTCTCACCCCGCGGGCGACTGCCGGCAATTGGGTGGGTGATCACGTGGCCGTCTTCGCTCACCTTGACG
>JAAZHL010000260.1 GCA_012510755.1 Leucobacter sp. | reverse complement strand
GCCAATGGGTCGGTGTGCTCGTTGGCATTGGCTTAGCGCTCATCGTCAGTCTCGCGAAAAGCGCGGTTCGTCCCGTGGCGAATGTGGTGACCGGCGGGGCTGCCGCCCCAGCGCTCAGCACCGCCGAAGACGGAGCCAGTGTGGTGCTCGTTGTGCTCGCGTTCGTGGCACCTGTGCTGGTGCTCATCGCGCTCGCCTTCCTGCTCTGGCTCTTCGTGGCGCTCATCAGATCGATACGCAAAAAACGTCGCGCGAAAGCTGCCGCCCAGGCAAGTCAGCTAGCATAGGGTGAGTCGTTGGAGGGTGCCTTGCTTCGCCGCTTTAGTTTGTCGGTGAGATTGCCCTGATCGAAATTCATGCTTAGCGCCAGAAGCACTGGCTTGCGCTGCGTATTCCCAGCGACAGAGAAGTCAGTGCACTGTAACGAAAGCACCCTGTGACCACACCCACCTTCGCCGATCTCGGCGTGCCCACATCCATCGCTCTTGCCCTAGAAAAAAACGGCAAATCTTCACCCTTCCCAATTCAACGCGACACCCTGCCTGACACGCTGAAGGGTCGCGACGTGCTTGGCCGCGGCCGTACCGGTAGCGGCAAGACCATCGCATTCGGTATTCCACTCGTGGCGAATCTCGCCGACAATGCCGACCGTAAGCGACGACCGCACCGCCCGCGCGGTATTGTGCTCGCCCCCACCCGTGAGCTGGTCACGCAAATTGCTGAGACGATCAAGATGATCGCTGACCCGGTCGGTGTCAAAGTGACCACCATCTTTGGTGGCGTGCCGCAGCGTAGGCAAGAGGCCGTGCTGGAACGAGGCGTGGACATTGTCGTCGCTGCACCCGGCCGTCTCGACGATCTCATGCGTCAGCGCGTGATCAGCCTCGACGATGTCGAGATCACCGTGCTCGACGAAGCCGACCACATGGCCGACATGGGATTCTTGCCGGTGGTGACTCGCATCATGAACGCAACCCCCAAGCAGGGCCAACGCCTGTTGTTCAGTGCAACGCTCGATAACGGCGTCGATAACATCGTCAAGAAGTATTTGCACGACCCTGTCATGCACTCGGTAGACAGCGCAGAATCGCCCGTGCCGCAGCTCACCCACCACGTGTTTGAGGTCGCCAGCAAGGCAGGCAAAGAAGCGCTCATCGAGGCACTCGCCTCGGGCACCTCCCGGCGCATCTTCTTCACCCGCATGAAGCATCAGGCGAAGAAGCTCGCGAAGCACCTCACTGCACGCGGTATTCCCGCTGTTGAGCTACAAGGCAACCTGTCACAAAACGCGCGTGACCGTAACCTCGCCGAGTTCGTGAGCGGCGAGGCGAAGGTGCGCGTCGCTACCGACGTTGCCGCACGCGGCGAGCACGTCGACGCTCTCGACCTAGTCGTACATATTTACCCACCCGTTGAGCACAAGGCCTACCTGCACCGCTCTGGCCGCACCGCCCGAGCTGGCAATGAAGGTGACGTCGTCACCATCGTGCTGCCAGAACAACGCAGCGAGATGCGCCAGATCATGCGTGCCGCCAAGATTCAGGTCACGCCTCGAGAAGTCACCGCGAAGTCCCCAGAGGTGCTGTCACTCATCGGCACGGTTGCACCGAAAGTTGACCCGCGCGAGACCGAACGTCGTCGCAATGCTGCACAGGCAGCACAGCAACGAGCGGCTGGGCACAACCCCGCCGGTCAGGGTGAATCTACCGGCGCAAACGCAAGGCGCAAACGTTCGCGCGGCGGGCGCGGGCAAGCAGGCGGCGGGCAGGCCGGGCTATCAACTGGACAGTCGCGTGGGCAGCGCGGAGGCCAGGCCGGCGGTGCGTCGCGCGGCGGGCAGAGCAGGTCGCAGGGCCAGCCAGGTAGGTCGCAGGGCCAGCCAGGCAGACCAGGCCAGCAGGGCCAGCGCCGCCGACCGCAGTAAGGTCAAACGAAGTTACACTCTGAGCATGACCGACATGCTCTCGATTTCCGAGTTGTTGCGCTTGCGCATGTCAGCGCAACAACTCGGCACGCAACAAGTCGGCACGCAGCAGCCACCCGAACCGCAGCCGGCTCAGAGCCCGAGCGCACAAGCCAGCGACGAGACGGGTGCGGCGCGCATCGCGGCGACCGCCCGGCACATGCTTGCGGTGCAGGGCCAAGGTTGGCGCTCAGCACGTTGGGCCCTCGGGGTGCGCACACCGGGCACCACGGTTGACGACGTGCACGAGGCCTGCAATCAGGGCTTGATCGTTCGGTCATGGCCGATGCGTGGCACGATCCACTTGTTACCGGCAGCAGACATCGCATGGATGCAAGCCGTCACGAACCCCCGGGTCTTGGCCGGCGCGCCGAAGCGGCGCGAGTTTCTGGGTATCACCGATGCCGTGCTTGATCGTCTGGTCGAGACGTCTCTTTCGGCGCTGCATGCGCACACGAGCCTTGATCGCGACGAACTCGCGGCGCTCTGGAGCGATGCCGGCATCGAATGGCAGTCCAACTGGCGCTACCACCTCATCTGGTGGCTCTGCCAGAACGGCTTGGCTGTGTTTGGGCCTGTATCTGCTGATGGTGAGCCGCGCCTGGTGCTCGCAAGCCGCTGGCTGACCAGGTCTCGCACGCTCAGCGGTGATGAGGCACTCGCAGAGTTCGCGTCGCGCTATGCGGCGGCCCGGGGCGCCGTGACTGCGAAAGATCTGGCCTGGTGGGCCGGCATCACCGCGACGACGGCCAAACGTGCGCTCATGCTCGCCAGCGAGAGCGGCGCACTCGTCACTGTAGAGGTGCAAGCGAGCGAAGACCAGGCTACGACTCGCCCGGCGCCGCACTGGGCCTCACCCACGGCGCTCAATGCGCTGCAGGGCACTGAGATCGAGGGCGGTGAGATCGAGGGCGATTGGCTGCTGCTGCCTGCGTTTGACGAGCATTTGCTTGGCTACCAGGATCGCGCCGCACAGCTTGACCCGGCACATTTTGAGCGCATTGTCCCAGGTCGCAACGGAATGTTTCTCGCGACGGTGGTACACGCAGGCAGGGTGGTCGCAACCTGGAAGAAGTCTCCGCGCAAAGCGGACGGCCTGGCGGCGACCGCACTGCCCGGTTACGACCTGGGTAGCGGCCTGCCAGCGCTGCAACAGCGGGCTGCGGAATGGTCTGCATTTCAGGGCGTTGCAAGGCTGCCGTTCACGCTGGCTAGCTGATATCGCACGGAGAGAACACGGTTGCTCTGCGGGTCTTACAGGGCTGCTCTGCGGGTCTTACACGGGCGCGGCACGCGCGATGCAGCCGAGTGCAGCCGACTAGCCATAGAATGGTGGCATTCGATCCTCTTTCGCAAGGAGCTTTCTGTGAAGATCTTCGCCCGCATCGCTACCGCTGTCACCGCAGCTCTCGCTTCACTTTTCGTGGCGGCCCCGGCATTTGCACACACTGAAGTTGAGAAGTTCAACCCCGCAGACGAGTTCTCTGCCGTCGGCCAGCCCGTTGATGTCGTGGCGATCCTGATCGTGGGTGCGGTATTGCTCGTGATCGTGCTGGTGCTTGCGCAGGTCGTCGGGGGTCTCTTCGATAAGTCGGCACCCGCGTCACGATGACCGTCGCACAGCGGCTCGTTGAGCAGAGTTTTGAGACGCTGACTCTCGCTTTCGAAGAGTCTGTGTTGACGGTCATGATCGACCGCCCTGAGGTGCTCAACGCACTCTCACCGGTGGTGATCGCTGAGCTTCGCCTCGTGTTCGGCGAGCTGCGCGACGCCCTCGGGCACGCCACCGAAGACGCAGCGGCCGAGCCTGATTGGTCAGTGCGCGGCGTGTTGCTCACCGGCAGCGGCGCCAAGTCGTTCGTTGCAGGCGCCGACATCTCGGCGATGCAGCACATGACGCCTGAAGAGTCTCGGCTCTACTCGGCACAGACGCAAGAATTGACCGTGATCATCGAGACGCTCGCGGTGCCAGTGGTTGCTGCGGTGAACGGGTTTGCGCTTGGTGGCGGCTGCGAACTCGCGATGGCCTGTGACTACATATTTGCTTCCGAGAACGCGAGCTTCGGTCAGCCTGAGGTGGGTCTCGGGTTGATTCCCGGCTTTGGCGGCACCGTTCGTTTGGCGCAGTACGTCGGTATTGCGGCGGCCCGCGAAATGGTGCTCACCGGTCGTCGCATTGATGCGGCCGAGGCGCTGCAGTTGGGGCTCGCCCTGCGCGTGCTTCCGACCGTAGACGAATTGCGCGAGGCCGCGCGTGCGAGCTTGCTGCTCGCTGCCCGCAACTCCCCCGCAGCCGTTTCGAGCGCCAAGCAGACCATCCGCGAGGCGAGACATCTCTCCACCGACGCGGGGCTCGGGGTCGAACTCGACGCATTCGCGGCGCGTTTCGGCACCCCCGACATGGTCGAGGGCACCTCAGCGTTTCTCGAGAAGCGGCGACCGCACTTCTCTGGTCGCTGACCTCCCCTTAGGGCTGCAGCGATGCGGTCACGGGGTCGCGCACGACCCTGAAAGTCGCGACCAGCGGGTCGGCAGCGCCCCGCACGAACCCGGTCGGCGACGCGGCGACGGCCTGCAAGAATGTGACAGTCTGCTCGGTGATCTCTTCACCCGGTACCAGGTTGGGAATGCCGGGCGGGTACGCAGCGAGCGAGTCAGCTGAAATGCGGCCGATCGCCTGATGTGCGGTCACCACAATGCTCTCGGCGAAGTATGCGGCACGCGGCAGCATTCGCAACATTCCAGGCTCGGGCATCGCCGGAAATTCTGCCTGATGGTCGGCTTCTCCGGCAGCACGCAACGCATCGGCCTCGTCGGCCACTGCGGTGAGTGCCGCCATGATGCGACCAGCATCGGGAGTGGCGAGTGCCCCAATGACCGCCACGATCGCCGACGCCGTCGACATTTCAAAATAGACACCGTGTTCGGCGATCAAGCGATCGCGCACCCAGTGCCCACTCTGTCCAAGGTTCGTCACATCGAGGGGAATGCGCAGCGGGTCGGTACGCACGATGTCTGCAAACTCGCCGAAATCGTCGCTGATCACCGAATACCGCGTGTCAGCGCGCACCAGTTGGCGCAGCCTCTCGGCGGTTTGTAACGCGGCACTGATGTGTTCGGTTCCCTGCACCAGCGCACGCCGCGCCAGGTCGAGCGAACCCATCAGAATAGAGCTGGCCGAAGTTGAAGCGGTCATCGTGTAGGCGCGTTGCACGAGCGGCTCGAGCCGATCGGCGAACGGCCCCTCACCGAGGTGCAACATCGAAGCTTGGGTCAGCGACCCTGCCAACTTATGGGTGCTCGACACCACGAGGTCTGCGCCAAGCCGCGTTGGCGCCTCAGGCAGGTCTGGGTGAAAGCCAAAGTGCGGCCCCCACGCGCCATCTACAATGAGCGCAGCGCCATGCCGGTGGGCGACCTCAGCGAGCCCCGCAACATCGGCGGTCGAGCCGAAATAGCTCGGTGACACGACATACACGCTGCTCGCTTTGCGACCGTGCTCTGCCTCTTCACGCAGTGCCTCATCAAGCCTGCCCGGTGTCAACCCGTGCGAGATACCATGGCGCTCATCGACGCTCGGCGCGACAAATGCCGGAATCAGGCCGGCGAGCAGCACACCGTCAACAAAGCTCGAATGCGAACTGCGCTGCATGAGCACCCGCTCGCCCAAACCTCTGACCGCCAGGGCTGCGGTGCGGTTGCCCTGCGATGCCCCATTCGTAAGCCACCACACACGCCTCGCCGCCCACGCCTCTGCCGCGAGTTGCAATGACGCTTCACGGGGCGAGTCAGCGCCGAGGTCGACCCCCTCGAGCATGAGCGGCACATCGTATTGCACCAACCGATCACCGAAGACCGCGGCAAGGTGGGCACCGCCGTGTGCGGGTGCACCGCCGTGTCCCGGCACCATCACGTGCACCGGCTGGCTGCTCACAAGCCGCTCAATCGATTCGATATAGGGCACGCGAGACTGATCCATGCTGCCAGGCTGGCAGCTTGCAGAGCCATCGGGAAGAGCAATCTTTCTTCACAGCACCATATAGTCTATGAAGCAAGAGGACATACAGGTGACAGATGCGGCATATGAGGTAGGTGGTAAGGAGTGATTGATCCTCGACAATTGCAGGCACTCGCAGCCGTCGCTGCCGAGGGCTCGGTCGCGCGGGCCGCCACACGCCTCGGCTGGAGCCAACCCACCGTCGACTACCACCTCAAGGCACTCGATCGCCTGGTCGAAGCCCCACTCACCCAGCGCAGCTCCCGCGGCAGCACGCTGACCGCGGCGGGTACGCTCATGCTTGAGCGCGGCGAAGAAATTCTCGCGCTCGCTGAACGCGCCCTCACCGACGTGCGCGAGTTCGCCGAGGTCGGCACCACACGGCTGCGGTTCGGTTCGTTTCCGACGGCAGCGGCTCGCCTGTTGCCGGGAATAGCGAGTCGCCTGCGCCGCATCGGCATCGAGCTTGACACGACGCTTGAAGAGATCGCCCCGCTCGTCGAGGGCAACAACCAGGGCGACTTTGACGCCGCGCTCGTCTACCCAGCAAGCGGCTATCGGCTGCCGTTTCGGCGAGGGGTGCACACCATGTCGCTCCTCACCGACCCTCTGCTGCTCGCGCTCCCCGCCAGCCACCCGCTAGCCCGCCGCGCACGGTTCGATGTCGCATCGCTCGTCGAACTCGAAGACTCTGCATGGGTGTTTAGCGCCACGCCCGGCGACACCCTCGACGACGTCGTACGAGACACGTTCGCGGGCAGACGGTTCAAGGTCGCGGTGCGCACCGACGATTACGCGGTTGCGCTTGGCATGGTGGCCGCCGAGATGGGCATCGGGCTCGTGCCACAACTCGCGGCCTTCAACGTGCCGGCTGGAGTCGCGTTGAAGCCGATTGACGACCCACGCTTTGCCCGCGAAATCTTGCTCGCCACGCCCCCAAGCCGCAGCGGCCCCTCGGCCACGGTGCGTCAGCTTGCCGAAGCCGTGCGCCGCACGATCGACGCGCTCGCCTAGCCCGACGACAACACCAACAGCGCCACCCGTCCGCCCGACGCTACACCGTTTCGGGCTCAGGTGCGGGCTCAGTGATGAAGAAAGCGAGCACTGCGCTGGCAGTCGCCGCCACCCCACCGATCAGAAACGCCATACGCGTTCCTGCTGCGAGGGCATGCGCATCCACCGCCTCTGGCGAGCCAGCAACGCCCGTCGACACCAGCGTCATCACCGTAATGAACAGTGCGGTTCCGGCGGCCCCACCCACCTGCTGCACTGTTGAAATCGTCGCGCTGCCGTGAGACGCGAGACGACCAGGCAGCGACCCGAGCGAGACCGAGAACAGCGGCGTAAACACCCCGGCAAGGCCAAGGCTCAGCGCGAGGTGCGTCGCCAGCACCTGCCAGATCGAGGTGGTGTCGGTGAAAAGGCCCATGCTCCACAGCGCAATCGCCGTGATGATGGTGCCAGGAACCAACACAAGACGAGCCCCGCGCATATCAACTAAGCGGCCAACCAACGGCCCCATCAGCCCCATCAGCAGGCCACCCGGCAGCAGCACCAGGCCCGAGTCGAGCGTGCTGAAGCCAAGCACATTCTGCACATAGATGGGCAGCAGAATGAGACTGCCAAACAGCGCGATCGAAGCAAAAGTGGAGAGGATCACCGAGAGCGTGAACGGTCGCACCAAAAAGGTTCGCAGATCGAGCAGTGCGCGATCCTCGCGCTGCAAACTGAGTTGCCGCCAGACGAACGCTGCGAGCGCCACCACGCCCACCACAATCGGTATCAACGGCTCGATGGTGTCGCTGCCGCTTGCGCGCTCGCCAATCGCGCTCAATCCGTATACGATGCCACCAAACCCGGCGACTGAGAGCACGACCGAGAACAGATCGACACGCACGACGCGTTGCTCGCCAACATTCGGCATGCGCAGCCCACCGATCAACAGCGAGGCGATCGCAATCGGCAGCACGAAGATGAAGAGCGCGCGCCAACTAAACCACTGCAGAATCAGCCCCGAGACCGTCGGGCCGAGAGCGGGCGCCACCGACATCACAATGGCGATGCGACCCATCAGCCGGCCGCGATGCTGCGGCGGCACCAGTGTCGTGACGGTCGTCATCAGCAACGGCATCATGATTGCCGTGCCACAGGCCTGCACGACGCGACCCAGCAATAACACTGCGAAGCCGGGCGCGACAGCCGACACCAACGTGCCAACGGTGAACAGCCCCATCGCGACGATGAACAGGGTTCTGGTGCGATACCGCTGAATAAGCATGCCGGTGATGGGAATCACCACGCTCAAGGTGCGCAGCACCGCCGTCGTCACCCACTGGCCCGCGGCAGCCGTGATGTGCAGGTCTTCCATCAGACGCGGCAGCGCCACACCCATGATGGTTTCGTTCAGAATGACGGTGAAGGCGCTCGCAAGCAACAGCCAGATTGCGAGCTGCTCGCGGCGACCGAACTCCCGGTCTTCGAGGTGGTGATCGGGGGCAGTAGGCATAAGAGCTTTAGCTTACACGGGCGTCTGGCGGCCAGCGACACCCGCCAGCGTCTACGTGATGGCTTGCCTCGCCGTCTACGTGGTGGCCTGCCCGGCGTCTACGATGTTGCGTATGCAAGAAGCACCGCGAGCCACGCACGACAACCACGCCATGCACCTGCACCGTGCCCCGCACGAGCACCAGGCCACCACGCACGGTCGCACTGCCGAACGACTCGATGCACTGCCGTTCACGCGAAAGCACGGTCGGGTGCTGTTCGGTTCAGGCATTGGGTGGGCGCTCGACGCGATGGACGTGGGGCTCATCTCGTTCATCATCGCCGCGCTCGCCCAGCATTGGCAGCTTGACAAGGCCGAAACCGGGCTCATCGCGTCGATCGGTTTCGTCGGCATGGCCATCGGCGCGAGCCTCGGCGGTCTGCTCGCCGATCGATTTGGCAGGCGGCAGATCTTTGCGGCCACGCTGCTCATCTACGGTCTCGCAACCGGCGCAAGCGCGCTCGTGGGCGGCATCGCACTCTTGCTGGTGCTGAGGTTCTTTGTCGGACTGGGGCTCGGAGCCGAGCTGCCCGTCGCCTCGACCTACGTCAGCGAGTTCGCCCCCGCACGCATCCGCGGACGCATCATCGTGATTCTTGAGGCGTTCTGGGCGGTCGGCTGGACTGCTTCGGCGTTGATTGGATATTTCATCGTTCCCGCGTCTGAACATGGCTGGCGCTGGGCGTTTGCCATCGGCGCAGTGCCAGCCATCTACGCGCTGGTGGTGCGGTGGGGGCTGCCAGAGTCTGCACGTTGGCTCGCGGGTGCGGGCAAGCATGCACAGGCCGAACGCGTGGTCGCCGAGTTTGAGGCGAGCCCGAAGTGGTTCGGCAGCGCGCAAAGGGCGACGGGTACGGCTGCCCAGGGTGTTGACCCTGCGCCCCAGGCGAACGAATCTGCGCCTCTCGCCCTGTCGGCTAAGAGCCGGCTTGCCGCGCTGTGGTCGCGAGAGTTCCGTGTGCGCACCGCATCGATTTGGGTCGTCTGGTTCTGCGTGAACTTCGCCTATTACGGTGCGTTTATCTGGATTCCGAGCATTCTCGTCGACGCGGGCTTCTCACTCGTGCGGTCGTTTGGTTTCACCCTGATCATCACGTTGGCCCAGCTACCCGGCTACGCGGTCGCTGCCTGGCTGATCGAAGTCTGGGGGCGACGGTTGACGCTGTCGGTCTTCTTGGTTGGTTCTGCCGCTTCTGCGATCGCCTTTGGCACGGTGCACACCGAAGCCGCCATCATCGCTTCTGGTATGGCGCTGTCGTTCTTCAATCTCGGCGCGTGGGGTGCGCTCTACGCGGTGACCCCCGAGATTTATCCAACCTCGCTGCGCGCAACCGGCGCAGGATGGGCTGCGGGCGTCGGACGCATCGCCTCAATCATCGCCCCACTGCTCGTGCCCGTGCTGCTGCTGGCGGGTGGAGCCGGTCTCACCTTCACCGTCTTCGCGGCGTTCTTCGTCGTGGCGGCCGCGACCACTTGGGGCCTCGTGGACCGCAGCGGGCGCGCGCTTGACGACCGCTAACTAGACCAAGCCCGGTCTTCGGTGGCACACTAAAGGCGTGTCACCGACCCACCGCCGCGAGTTCACCGAGCTTCCGATCACCATCGATCGAACGCTCGACGTCGCGTTGTCAGCTCAGATCGCCGCAGCCTTGCGCGAGGCGATCGACCGAGATGCCCTGCGACCAGGCGAGCCGGTACCCGCCACCCGCGAACTCTCGACGAGGCTCGGCGTGGCGCGCGGCGTCGTGGTGACGGCCTACGAACAACTACTCGCCGAGGGATACCTCTCGGCCGGTCACGGGCGCGGCACCAGGGTGCACCCCGAGCTGCGAGCAACGACCGAGGTAAGAGCTCCTGACGAGGCGAGCGCGCCAAACGAGGCAAGAGCACCAGCCGCCGCCCACTACACCCCTGACTCCCCCGTTGCTTCCGGCTCCCCCGTTGCTTCCGGCTCCCCCGCCAGCGTGCCAGCACCGAATGCCCCACTCGACGCTGATGCGCAGGCTGCCCCTGCACCCGAGTCGCGGCCGCTCGCCCCGGGCTTACCCGACACGAGCGCGGTCGGCACACCCGAATGGCGATCCGCGTGGCGCACCGCAGCGGCTGAGGCACACCATGAGGCCCCCGCTAACGGTGATGCGCGGCTGCGCGCAGCCATCACCGAACACCTGCGACGCATGCGTGGCACCACGAGACCTGCCGATGATGTCATTGTCACCGCGGGCGCACGCGAGGGGCTCGCCCTGCTCTTGACCGCGCTCGGCAGCAGCCACGCGCGGGCGCTCACCGTGGGCGTCGAAGACCCTGGGTACCCGTCGCTGCGCAAGGTCGCCGCACGATTCGGCGCGACGATTGTGGCGCTTCCGGTCGATGCCGAGGGGCTGGTCACCGCAACACTCCCTACCGGCGTGCTCGATGCCATCATTGTCACCCCGAGTCATCAATACCCTCTCGGCGGGTCGCTGCCGCTCAGCCGCCGCCGAGAGCTGCTCGACTGGGCGAAGCGCAGCGGTGCGGTGATCATTGAAGACGACTACGACAGCGAACTTCGCCACACTGGCAGCCCGCTGCCCGCGCTTGCCGCCCTCGATGATCCGGTAGACGGGTCAGTGGTGCTGCTCGGCACCTTCTCGAAGACCGTGTCGCAATCACTGTCTGCGGGATATTTGCTCGCACCCGCGCGCCTGGGGCGCATGATTTCACCGGTGCGGCGCGTTCTCGGCGGTCCAGTCTCAACCATCGTGCAGACCGCGCTCGCAACCTACCTTGCCAGTGGTGGGTTGCGGCGCCATACGACTCGCATGCGAAAGCGTTATGCGCAGCGTCGCGAACTCGTCGTCGAACGCCTCTTCGGCACACCGGGTGCCCGAGTGCGTCCGATGAGTGGGGGGCTGCACGCAGTCATCGAAATAGCAGGCGGCGAGCATGCCGAAAGCGCCATCATGCAACGCTGTACCGGCCTCGGAGCGGTGGCCCTCAGCTCGTATTGGCACGGCCAAAGCCCCACTGCCGGGCGGTTCGGGTTGGTGATCGGCACCGGCGGCAGCTGTGACCAAGCCAGTTTTGAGGCCGCACTCGCACAGTTACGTGCTGCGCTCACCGTCGAACTCAGCCCAGCGCCTGTTCGCGCACGACCTGCTGCAGCACGACCGCGTGATTGATTTGTTCGTCGCGTGCGCCGTAGACGAGCGTCAGCGTGTCAGACTCGTGAGCGAGCTGCACCAGTTGCGTGAGAGCGATGCTCGCGGGTGGTTCAGTGAGTTCGGCGCGGTAGTTTTTGGCGAAGCTCGCGAAGTGGCGAGGATCATGCCCCTGCGGGTCTGCATGCCAGGCGCGGCGAAGCTCGGCACTCGGGGCTACCTCTTTCAACCACAGATCTAGTTCAGCTGCCTGTTTGCTGAGGCCCCTCGGCCACAGCCGATCAACTAACACTCTGATGCCGTCAGCACTGGCGGGAGTGTCATACGCTCGTTTTATTTGAACGTCCATGCTTCAAGCGTACGCACCTCGAGCAAAACCGGCATTGAATGTTTGCAATACTTGCAGAGGTAACACTGAATGCACTGACCAAGGAGGTGCCATGTTCGGCTGGATGAAACGCAAGTCGCAGGCACCGTCGCGCCGCAAACGACGCCTGCCCCAGCGGCACCTCGCACCGGTCGAAGAGATTGTTGAGCAAGGTCTACTTGTTGCCGACGTCGCAGTACGCATGAACGTGAAAAACGCGATCATCTTGAATGCGTTGCGGCATAAGGCCGATTACCGCGAAGACGAGATTGTTGACCTGGTAAAAGCGTCACTCAGCGAGCTTGCCGAAGAGCGCGAGCGTGATGCCCGACACATCGCACGCATTCGAGACGAGATTCGCAAGACGGGTTACAGCACGTGGAGCGAAAACGACTACGGCAGCGACGATAATCGCACCCTACAACATCGGCAACAGGTGTACGAGGGTGTCGCGCTCGAACTGCGTGCACGTCTCGACAAAGACGACTACCTGAGAAGCACGGCCGAGCGTGCTCGTACTGCGGCATGGCGCGAGGTCGGCGATTCCCTGAAAGAGAAAGCCAGCCACCCGTACTACGCCGGCGGATCGAGCGCAGAATACAAGCGCGAGCGCGAGGGCCGAATCGAACAGCTCATTCAGCGCGACCTCACCGAGTTGATCACTCAGCGCGCACACGAGCATGACAAGCGCGGCAAGAGCGGGGGCGCGAACAAAGCCTCGACAAGCCGTGCTGCTTCCGCTCGCGCGGCCGACGATGCGGGCGCTGCTGGCGCGGCTGGCGCCGCTG
>JAAZHL010000259.1 GCA_012510755.1 Leucobacter sp. | reverse complement strand
TGCCACCGGTGCTGCCAGTGCTGCCAGCGGTGCTGCCACCGGTGCTGGTGCTGCCGGTGGTGAGAGCACCACGCGCGGGCCACGTCGAGGGCGATACGCGCAGGCTGACGAGATAGATGATCGAACTATCGCGGTTGCGCAACCCACTGATGCTGCACACCCACCCGCAGCTAGCCAGTCAGGCGCCGCGGCTACCCAATCTGGGTATGTCACCTACTCGGGAACCGGCGGAAGCGCCGTCGACGAACCAGTAACTGGCGTCAATCAAGTGCTGCCATACCGAGGTGGGCCGGGGCTCGACCCCTCCAGGCCGATCGCCCCTGCACCGGGAATGATGCCTTGGGAGGCGCTTCCAAGTGGGGAACGTGGGCTCACGCAAGGACTGCCGGTGAGCTATGGTGCGCGACCGAACACTGAGGTGCTTCTACAAACAGGTATGGACGCGGTGCACCGAGAGATCGGCCCTGCTCCGGTGGGGCAGCCGGTGGCTGTGCGTTCGGGCCGTGATGGGCTGCCCTCGCTTGAACGACGAGAGCGGCGTCGCAGCAAACTGACACTCGCTATTTATGGTGCGGTGGTAGTGGCCTGCGTGTTTGGGCTCTGGAGGGTAGCGGCGATCGCCTTCGGGTGGTAGATTTTCATTACGATTACTGAACGGTAATTGAAATGTGCCGCATCGCCCGGGCGGTTAGTTCAAAGGAGAGCCCATGTCACTGGCAGGCAAAACAATCTTGATGAGCGGCGGCAGCCGCGGTATCGGCCTTGCGATCGCGCTTCGCGCTGCAGCCGATGGGGCCAACGTTGCCATCATTGCGAAGACGAGCGACCCACACCCAAAGCTTGAGGGCACGATTCACACTGCTGCTGAAGAGATTCGAGCAGCTGGCGGCAATGCCCTCCCTATTCACGGTGATGTGCGTAACGATGAAGACATCGCACGGGCGATCGAACTCACCGTCGCAGAGTTCGGTGGCATCGATATCGTCATCAACAACGCGAGCGTTATTGACCTGTCGGGTTCAATCGACCTTGCCGAGAAGAAGTACGATCTCATGCAAGACGTGAACGTGCGCGGCACCTTCATGCTTTCGCGGGCAGCGATTCCTTACCTGAAGCAGGCCGAGAACCCACACATCCTCTCGCTCTCGCCGCCCCTCAACCTCACCCCCAAGTGGCTCGGCGCGCACACCGGCTACACGCTCGCCAAGTACGGCATGACCATGGTCACCCTCGGACTTGCCGCGGAATTTGCTGACGATGGCATCGCGGCGAACGCGATCTGGCCCGAGACGACTGTCGCGACTGCGGCAGTGCAGTTTGTTCTTGGCGGTGACGACATGATGCGCACATCACGCACGGTCGAGGTCTGCTCAGACGCGGCATATGCAGTGCTGACTCAACCATCGCGTGAATACACCGGCAGAACTGTGGTGATGGAAGACGTGCTGCGTGAGCAGGGTGTCACCGACTTCTCGAAGTATGCGGCGGTGCCCGGCACGCCCGACTCAGAGCTGTACCCCGACATCTTTCTTGACCTTGACTGAGCCTCGGGGCCGCATGGAGCGGCTCGGGTAGCTGGGCTGCTCGGGTCGTTCGATTCGCTCGGGTCGTTCGATTCGCTCGGGTTGCGTGGGTGGTGCGTGTTGGGCAGGGTCGCGGTACCGTTGCCCCGTCGTTGGCGCGCCACTTGAGCGCCCGGGCGCTTTGTATTGGTCTATATTGTGTGAATGAACGACAGAAGAGGTGTGTAAGACGTGGCAGCGACGTGGCGGGCAACACAGAAGGCCAATAGGCGCGCAGCGCTGATGCGTGCGGCCGCGCAACTGTTTGCCGAGCGCGGGTACGCTGCCGTGTCGACGGTTGAACTGGGTGAGGCCGTGGGCATGAGCGGTCCGGCGCTGTACAACTACTTTCCAAGCAAAGAAGCTCTGCTTGGTGAACTGCTTGTCGACGTCAGCACACGCCTACTTGCGGGGTGTCTCGAGATTACGGGTGATGATCGTTCGCACGAAGAATCCCTCGATGAGTTGATTGCGTTTCACGTTGAATTCGCGACGACCGAACCTGACATCATTTTGTTGCAAGACCGTGAGCTCTCGAGCCTGCCTGCCGAAGCAAATCGTAAGGTGCGCCGATTACAACGGGAGTACTTGCGTGAGTGGGAGCAGGTGCTCGTCGCGCTGCATCCCGAGTTCAGCCCCACTGAGGTGCAGACTCGGCTGCTCGCAACAATCGGGCTCTTGAACTCGACTCCACACAGCGCGCGTGCCGGTGGGGCGCAGGCGGCAGCAGTGCTTACCGCGATGGCGCGAGCGGCGCTCACCGCCCCGGTCGCTGCGACGGTGTAGCCCGCCTGCATGAAGTGAAGCCTTGGTTGGGCGGTTGTGGCTGGGCTGCGCGACGGGAAGCCGCGTTTACTGCCCAGTCTCGATGCAGCGGCGATAGTGTGATTGCATGACCCAACCGCTCACCTATGCCGAATCGATCACAATCGCTGCAACACCAGAACAGGTGTACGAGCTTGTCACTGACATCACGCGCACTGGTGAGTGGTCGCCGGTCTGCAAAGCATGCTGGTGGGATGAAGGTGACTCGGCTCGCGTGGGCGCCTGGTTCACGGGCCGTAATGAGACACCGCAGCGAACCTGGGAGACACGCAGTCAGGTTGTGGCGGCAGAAGAGGGCCGCGCCTTCGGGTGGAGCGTCGGTCCCGGCCGCGTGAACTGGACCTACACCATGCGTGAGATCAGCGATCGTGTTAGCGACAATGCAGAGTCCACCGCAGGTGCGAGCACTGAGTCGACAGGTGGACCGTTGACTGAGCTCACCGAGACCTGGGAGTTTACGCGCGAGGGTCAAGCCTATTTTGACGTGTTGTTTGGTAGTGATGCTCACGCACAGATCGTGCAGCAAGAAGCGGCAGCGAAGGTTGGCATCCCGGCTACACTCGCCGCGATGAAGCGAATCATCGAAGGCTCATAACGGTGCCAACGAGGCGGTGTGCCGCCTACAGCAAAACCCCCGCGAACAGCAGGGGTTTTGTTGTGACTCCCTAGTAGCTGAGGCGGGGCTCGATCCCGCGACCTCACGATTATGAGTCGTGCGCTCTAACCAGCTGAGCTACTCAGCCACAGTGTGGCTCATAAGAGACCCAGAGAGTCAGAGCCCCGAGCCAGGATTGAACTGGCGACCCCTTCCTTACCATGGAAGTGCTCTACCACTGAGCTATCGGGGCGCGCTGCCACGGTGAAATGGCAACCGTAGAAGACTACCATTAAGAGTGTGTCAGTGCGAAATCTGCTTCTTGGTTCTGTTGGTCTCGTTTGTGCGCTCTTCATGAGCATTGGCCGGTGGGCCTTTGGCGTCGGCGGAGAGTTGACCTGGTGGTACGTGCCCGCGATCGGTGTTCCCTATCTTGTGCTGCATCTATTTGCGCAGCAGCGCGCGACGGTGGCTGAGGCTCGCGGCCGTCATGTGCCGCGCAAGTTCTATGTTGCCCTCGCGCTTTCGTGGGCGTGCGCGCTCGCGTTCGGTTTCACTGTTCCCGATTTGGTAAATGGTGAGCTAGTTACCATCACGAGCCAGCTGTGGGGTGACGGCTGGGTGGCGATGTCGATCGCCCTGTGCAATCCGTTTGGCATTATTGCGTTCGCCACGGTCATCGCGGCGCTCGTTTTTGGCATTCTGGCGGGTCGTGATCCGCGTCCGACCGAAGATGACTTGCTTGATGCGGCTGAAGTCGACGGTGAGCTGAAAATGGTTGATCACCCGCTCACCCGCTAGATTGTGCGAACGCGTAACGCTAGCGCGTAAAGACCGCGAGTGCCTCGAGGTGATGGGTGTGCGGAAACAGGTCAAACCCACGCAGCGAAGCCAACTCGTAGCCGTGCTCTCGTAGCGTCTTGGTGTCACGTGCGAGCGCCACCGGGTCGCACGCGACGTACACCAGGTTCGCGGCCTGCAGCTCACCGAGCTGGGCGCACACCTCACCGCCTGCTCCGGAGCGGGGCGGATCGAGCACGATCGTCGCACGGCGCAGTCGGTCGCGCACCGGGGCCGACGCGGCCACGAGGTCTGCGAGGTAGCGGTCGACGCGCGAGGTCACGGCCAGCGCGCCGACGAGCCCGGCGAGGTTTTCGGCTGCGTCGTCGGTGGCTGCCGGGTCAGCCT
>JAAZHL010000258.1 GCA_012510755.1 Leucobacter sp. | reverse complement strand
CAAGCGTCGGCACCCTGGCGAACGAGAGGACTTCGACACGATCATCGCCGAGTCACTCGCCGCGGTTGGGCTCGACCCTGCGTTGGCTGCGGCTGCTGACGACGAGTCGAGCGATGAGCAGTTGCGTGCGAACACAGAGCATGCGTTGGCCATTGCCGGCCCTGACGTGGGCGTGCCGATCATCTCGATTAACGGGGTTGCCTTCTTTGGCCCGGTGGTGACGCCTGCGCCCACCGGCGAGCAAGCGCTCAAACTGTGGGACGGCATTTATGCGGCCGCGAGCGTTGACGGCTTTTATGAACTGAAGCGGGGTCGCACGGCCGGGCCGCAGTTCTGATTCACCGGTTCTGATTTGCCCGGTTCTGATTTGCCCGGTTTGCTTTTCCGGGTTTGCCCGCGCATCGCGGCAGTGTTGGTGGACGTCGGGTTCGCTTGGCGGCGCTGTGAACAGAGGGTGTTCTCGGTAGACTGAGGGCATGCGCATTCACGTTGCCACCGACCACGCAGGCCTCGAGTTTAGTCAGCAGTTGCAGCAGCATCTGCGTGCGCAGGGGCACGAGGTGATTGATCACGGGCCAGCCGAATACGATGCGCTCGATGACTACCCGTCGTTTTGCATTAATGCTGCCCTCGGCGTCGCACGCGATGAGCTTGCTGGGGTCGAGGCACTGGGTGTCGTGTTTGGGGGCTCTGGTAACGGCGAACAGATGGCTGCCAATAAGGTGCAGGGGATCCGCGCGGCGCTTGTGTGGAGCGACGCGACTGCCACCCTTGCCCGCGATCACAACAACGCCAATGTGATTTCTATTGGCGCTCGTCAGCACTCGGTTGAAGAGGCGATGCGTTTCATTGACCTGTTTGTGGCGACTCCGTTTTCTGGTGATGAGCGCCATGTGCGACGCATCGGCCAGCTGGGGGAGTACGAGCGCACCGGCGCCATTGTGGGCAAGCAGGTCGATCAGCTCTGACCTCGTTACACGTCGGCGCTGCTTGCGCCGTCGAGGTGTGGGCGCGGCTGTGCTTGCCCTGCCAGATGGCCCGTGGGCGCGCTCGGTTGCACGAAGGAGAATCACATGCCTGAGGGTCACAGCGTTCATCGCATAGCCCGCCAGTTTGACGCGAATTTCGTTGGTACTGCGGTCGAGGTGACGAGCCCGCAGGGGCGCTTTGCGCAGGGTGCCGCGCTATTGAACGGTCGACAGATGCTCGCGGCCCGTGCCGTGGGCAAACAGATGTTTCTTGAGTTTGAGCAGCAGCACTGGTTGCGGGTGCATCTGGGCATTTATGGTGCATGGGATTTCGCTGGTGAAGTGCGGGTGCATCCGTCGATTCAGATTCATGGCATCAGCAATGCGCAGGTGAAGCTCGGGCAAACGGGGGAGTATTCGCGTGCAGATTCGGTCGCAGTGGATCGCGAAGCCGAAGACTCAGTGACTTCGATTGGTGCGCCACGTCGCACCAGAGTGCGCATGGCCGAAGAAGATCGAGAGCGTGATGACCTTGAGGGGTTTCCGCCTGAGCCTCGCGGTCAGGTGCGGGTGCGGCTGCTGAACGAGACGGTCTGTGCTGATTTGCGTGGGCCGACTGCATGTGAAGTCTTGACTCCGGCAGAGGTTGAGGCCGTGCTTGACCGGCTTGGCCCCGACCCGGCTAACGACAGCTCGCCTGCAGAGATGCAGCGTTTCATTGAGCGTGCACAGAAGAAGAAAACACCTATCGGCTTGGTGTTGATGGACCAGTCGGTGGTCGCCGGAATCGGCAACATTTACCGGGCAGAGATGTTGTTTCGTGCGCAGCTGAACCCGCACACTCCAGCGAATTCGCTTGATCGGTCGGTGTTTGAAGAGTTGTGGCGCGATTGGGCTCATCTGCTTGAGATCGGCATTGAGGTCGGGCAGATGATGACTATCGATGGTCTTGAGGGCGACGCCTACACGCGGGCGCTGATTGATCGAGATGAGCGGCACTGGGTATATAAGTTTGAGGGCCAGCCGTGCAAGCGGTGCGGGGCCAATATCGTGCTTAAAGAGATGGGCAATCGCAAGCTGGATTGGTGCCCCGGCTGCCAGCGCTAAAAAATAGTTGCATATTCAACTAAATCTCTGATATCTTCGATTTAGTTGAAACGTCAACCAAATTTTTACTTGTCGCACCAATCACTTAGTCAAGCAACACGGAGGCACATAATGTCACTCACCGCAGATCAGATTCCCGGTTACCGCGTCGGCACCTGGAACATCGACCCGACTCACACCGAGGTTGGATTCTCGGTTCGCCACCTCGCCATCAGCAAGGTCAAGGGCAAGTTTGAGCGTTTCGGTGGGGTCATCACTACTGCTGAGAACCCCCTCGAGTCGAGCGTCAACGCGACCGTCGAGGTTGCTTCGATCAACACCAACCAGGCAGACCGCGATGGCCACCTGCGCACCGGTGATTTCTTTGCCGCAGAAGAGTTCCCTGAGTTCACGTTCACCAGCACGGGCATTCGTGCAGAGGGCGGCGACTACAAGATTGACGGCGACCTCACCCTGCGTGGCGTGACCAAGCAGGTCACCTTCGACGTTGAGTTCGGCGGCTTCGGCCAGGACGCCTACGGCAACTACAAGCTGGGCCTCACCGCTACCACCGTCGTGAAGCGCGAAGACTACGGCATTCAGTGGAACGCACCGCTCGAGACCGGTGGCTTGCTGCTCGGCAGCGATGTCACCCTGACGCTCGACGTGCAGGCCGCGCTGCAGCAGTAACTGATGCGATGAAAGCGGGTGAGGGCGCAACGCTCTCACCCGCTTTTTGCATTGCCTAATCCATTTGACCGGTGATGCGCCCCCGCACACGGCGCAGATCTTCCATGAGCGAACCGATCAGCACCCAGTGCGTGCGATGTGGCTGTGGAATCGTATAGGGCTTGGTCAGCGCCGGCAGCGTATCTGCGTGCTCGCTCGGCGTGTGAGCGTCTGGCAGTGGCAGTAGCAGTTCGAGGTCGTGGGCGGCACGTCGCATCTCTTCAGCCATGCCGAGCACCGACCGGTCGGTGACGAGTTCGGCGGCGTAATTGTCTGAGAGCGCCCGCGCCATACCGATGACCTGGGTGACAATGTGCTGCAGGTTCTGAAAGTGTGCGTCGTCTGCGGCGAGACCTTGCCGGTAGCGTCGGCTGCGGGGGTTGAACCGCAAGCTTTCGCGGGCGGTGCGCAGCAGCGCATGCACCTCGGTGCGTTCTCGGGCGAGCGCCCGGGCGTCAGCCATCATGAGTTCGAGCCATTCTCGATCGCGCGCAATCTCGAGACCATCTGCGATGCTGCGCAGTACCTCTGCGGTGTGGGTCGTCAAGCTTGCGATTGCTTCACGCACTGCCGACGTCTGTACTGGCGCAACGACGAGCGCATTGATCAACACCCCGATGGTGGCGCCGATTGCCGTGTCAAAGAGTCGTTCAATGCCGTACCCAAGCTGCAAGCCACCGAGTGCGATCATGAGCAGTGCACTGATTGCCACCTGGTTGGTTGAGGTCGGCGTCATTCGCAGCAGCCAACCAACGCCCATTGCCACGACGATTGCTGCGATGAAGAGCCACGGTTGGGGGCCAAAGAGGGTGCCCGCGCCGAGCGCCACCGATACCCCGACAAGCACACCAACGACTCGTTCGATGCCCTTCGTGAGTGACTGGTCGACGTTGTCTTGCATCACGATCAGGGCCGCGATTGCGCCAAAGATTGGTAGCGGTGCGTCGAACAGCCAGGCGCAGACAAACCAGGTCAAAATCGCCGCGGCCGCTGCCTTGGCGAGTTGAAACCATGACGGCCGCACTCTGAGCGTGAACCGGCCGGTAATGCGCCGTGCTACGCGGCGCCAGGGTCTCGTGCGGGGGCCGCTCACACCAGCCCCAGTTTGTGCAGTTCTTCGCGCAACACCGCACCGTCTGGTCCGTACACCCAAGGCACGCCGCTGACGCTGCGCTGCAGGCGGGCCTTCGAGCGGCCACCTGCAAGCACCGCCTGACCTACCGAAAGCTGTCGAATCGCAACTGCTGCCACATTCTCGGGGTGTTTCGTTGCGAACTTTTGATAAAGATATTCGTCATGCTGGCCGTCATCACCGACGAGCACCCATTTGATCTTTGGAAACTGTTCAGCGAGCCGCTTAAGTTCGCGTAGTTTATGCTCTTTGCCACTGCGAAACCAGCGGTCGGTGGTGGGACCCCAATCGGTGAGCAAGAGCGAACCCATGGGATACAAATTGCGTTGCAAGAAACGGCTGAGAGCCGGTGCGACATTCCAGGCGCCAGTTGACAGGTAGACGACCGGTGCTCCCGGGTGTTGCGCCAGCAGGTGGTCGTACAGCACGGGCATGCCCGGGGTCGAAGTGCGGGCGTGTTCATCAACGACGAAGCTGTTCCACGCTGCCACGAGTGGTCGTGGCAGTGCGGTGTTCAAGATGGTGTCGTCGACGTCGCTCAGCAGCCCGAACCGCACCTTCGGGTCGATGATAAACACCGGTGCGGCGCTGCCGACAGTGGTGCCGTGTGCTCTGAGTGTCACCGTGTGCCAGCCCGGTGTGAGACTCACCGGGACTTCGTGATCAATCACTCCACCGCGGTCGGCAGCCACCTCAGTGACCGGGTGGCCATCGATCAAGATCTCTACAGGGTGGTGCGGCACATGCACGCTCGTGAAGCTTCGCCAGCCACGCACGCGAGACACCTGCGCTACGAGCGGCCGAAACTCGTCGTCACCGTTCTGATTCGGGGGTGCCGAGGGCGGCAGGTACAAGACGCGCCCGAGCACGCGCACCCATTCGGTTGAACCGTACCCAATATAGGGAATGACCCCGGGAAGTCGGCCGCGCGCAAGGGCTCGCCGTTCGCGGCGCTGATGCACCCAATCATCAAGGCGTGCGGCAAACCGGGGTCGCGCATCGGGGCGCTTCGAATTTGTCACCTAATTAGTCTAGTTGCAACAAGAAACCGATCTTCTCGCTGTCGAGGTAGATACCTTTCGACGTCGAAGTAGAAGCCTCTCGACGTCGAAACAGATTCGCAGCGAACATACAGTTTCGATAAACTTTTATACGACCGGCCAAAACCGGTAGATCCGCGAGGTATTACCAGCCTTTTACGGAACTCACTATGGGAGTGCCCCATGTGGGTACGCCTGGTCTTCTGGAGAACTCGTGATTGAATCCCTAGACGCGTTGACCCTTGCCAGGTGGCAATTCGGGTTAACGACGCTGTATCACTTCATATTTGTTCCACTCACTATCGGACTCAGCCTGCTGGTCGCACTCTTGCAGACTGCATGGGTTCGCACCGGCAAAGTGAAATATCTTCGCCTGACCCGCCTGTACGGCAAGATTTTTCTCATCAACTTCGCCATGGGCGTAGTGACGGGCATCGTGCAAGAGTTTCAGTTCGGCATGAACTGGTCGAACTACTCGCGCTTTGTCGGCGACATTTTTGGTGCGCCACTCGCGATGGAAGGTCTGATTGCGTTCTTCTTTGAGGCAACGTTCATCGGTCTTTGGATTTTCGGTTGGGACAAGCTCCCTAAGAAGATTCACTTGCTCACTATATGGTTCGTCTGGATCGGCACGGTCGCGTCGGCCTACTTCATTCTGGCCGCGAACGCATTCATGCAGAACCCCGTCGGGTTCGAGCTGAACGAAACCACGCAACGTGCAGAACTCACCGACATTGGTGCGGTGCTCATGAACCCTGTGGCAATCTGGCAGTTTCCGCACACGCTGTTTGCTTCGATCATGTTCGCGGCAACCGTCATGGTGGCGGTCGCAGCATGGCATTTGAAGCGCAATCAATTCGTTGATGAGATGCGCACGAGCCTTCGGTTTGGGTTGTGGGCGAACATCCTTGGCTTCTTCGGTGTCGGCCTGACTGGTCACTCACTCGGCCTCGTGATGACTGAAACGCAGCCGATGAAGATGGCAGCCGCCGAGGCGCTCTACAACAATGCCTCTGGTGCCGACGCCTCATTCTCAATTTTCAGTTGGGGCACGCCCGATGGTCTGCACGAGATCTTCTCGATCCGTATTCCCTACCTGCTGTCATTCCTGTCGTACGGTGACTTCACGAGCGAGGTGCACGGCATCAACGACCTGCAAGCCGCCTACACCGAAATGTACTGTGGCGCAGGTACCGGGCCTCTCACGTGTCCGACGGACGGGCTCTTCACGCCCATCATTTGGGTGACCTACTGGTCATTCCGTTGGATGATCGGGCTTGGTGCGCTTGCGACGTTGGTCTCGATGGTTGGGCTGTGGATCACCCGCAAGAATCGCAAGGTTCCCACCTGGGCGTGGAATGTCGCAATCTGGACTGCCCCGTTGCCGATGCTGGCCTCGCTGGTTGGCTGGGTCTTCACTGAAATGGGCCGCCAGCCCTGGATCGTGTTTGGGGTGATGACCACCGAAACGGCGGTGTCGCCGGGGGTGCCCGGTTGGGCGGTGCTCATTTCACTGCTCGTATTTACTATCGTCTACGGTGCCCTTGCTGTGGTCGAGTTTGGGCTCATCGCCAAGGCGGCAAAAGCTGGCCCGCCCGAGATTGAGCAGACCGAAGACGACGCAAGCAAGGTCGACCATGACCGCCTTGCAACGGTGTATTAGGAGCAATGCACATGGAACTCACTACTATTTGGTTTCTGATCGTCGGAGTGCTGCTCATCGGGTATTTCGTGCTCGACGGCTTCGATTTCGGGGTCGGCATGGCCCTCCCTTTTCTCGGCAAAGACAACGTTGATCGGCGACTGCTGATCAACACCATTGGGCCGGTGTGGGATCTGAACGAGACCTGGCTGATTGTCGCCGGCGCGTGTCTGTTTGCGGCATTCCCGGAGTGGTACGCCACGATGTTCTCGGGCTTCTACCTCGCGTTGCTGCTGATCCTTGTCGCCCTGATTTTGCGAGGCGTCTCGTTCGAGTACCGTCACCAGGGCAAGGGTGCGAAGTGGACAAACTGGTTCGATCAGTTCATCTTCTGGGGTTCGTTGTTGCCGCCGCTGCTGTGGGGCACCGCATTCGCAAACCTTATTCAGGGGCTGCCTATCGTCACGCTCGACACTGGTGGCTGGCTCTATGAGGGCACCCTGTTGACCTTGCTGAACCCGTATGGCCTCTTGGGTGGCATTACGCTGACGCTGCTCTGCTTCACCCACGGCCTAGTGTTCATTGCACTGAAGACGACAGGTGACATGCGTGACCGGGCCCGAGCGCTCGCAACCAAGGTCGGCCTCGTCACGTTGGTGGTCGCGGCGGTGTTCTTGGTATGGACGATCGCGCAGCACTTGAACGATGACAACTTCGTGCTGATCGTCGCATTCGCGGCGCTCGCGGCGGTCGCGTTGGTCGCAGGCATTCTCTTCAACCTGAAGGGTCGCGAAGGCTGGTCGTTCACGTTCAACACGTTGACCATCGCGTTCGCGTTGTTGACCATCTTCATGGCGTTGTTCCCGTACCTCATGATTTCGAACATTGACGCTGCGTACTCGATGACTATTGCGGGCGGCGCAAGCTCGCAAAAGACGCTCGAACTCATGACCTGGGTGGCAATCTTCACCTTGCCACTGGTGCTTGCCTACCAAGCATGGACCTACTGGGTGTTCCGCAAGCGGTTGTCGCGTGAACACATTCCGGCCGACGAACACGAAACGGTAGCAACGGCCTAAGATAGATCTGATGAAGCCCCTCGATTCGAGACTCCTGCGATATGCGCGCAGCGCACGCGGTGTACTCGTAATCGGGGGGCTTCTTGGTGTGATTCGCACCATTGCGATCATCGCGTGGTGCTGGTGTCTCGCTCAGGTGGTGGCAGCACTCGCGTTGCCGGTGCTCGGTGGTATGGGCGGTGCCGCCGGGCGGGTGGCCGAAGGAGCGTACCCTGTCGGTGAACTGCCGATGTTGATGCTCATGGGTAATGTCGCGCTCGTCGTGCGATCTGCCGCAGGGTGGGGCATGGACTTGCTTGCCTCGCGGGGCGCTGTCAAGGTGAAATCTGAGCTTCGAAAAGCGGCGCTTGACGCGATTGACTCTCGCTCTCCTGACACCTTCGCGGGCACTGCAGATGTGCGCGCCGCTACGGTGTTGGGGCGGGGGCTCGACGCCCTTGATGGCTATTTCTCGAGCTACCTGCCGCAGCTCATTCTGACCATCTGTGCGACCCCGCTGCTCGTGCTGGTGGTGCTCTTGGCCGACCCGCTGAGTGGCATCACCGTGCTCATCGTGTTCCCGGTGATTCCTGTCTTCATGGTGCTGATTGGCCTCGCCACGCGCGCTGTGCAGCAAAAGCAGTGGGATCAGCTGCAACATCTTTCTCGCTCGTTTCTCGATGTCGTCGAAGGCCTGACCACGCTCAAGATTTTCGGGCGCGAAGACAAACAGGTGAGGCGCATCACCCGGGAAGCGGGGGAGTATCGCAACCGCACGATGCATGTGCTTCGCGTGACGTTTCTGTCAGGGTTTGTGCTTGACCTCGCTGGCACGTTCTCTATTGCTCTTGTCGCAGTCACGGTTGGCACCAGACTGGTCGCCGGTGAATTTCCACTCGCTCTCGGGCTGTTTGTGCTGTTGCTGCTGCCTGAGACGTTCTTGCCAATTCGTCAGGTGGGCAGCGCGTTTCACTCGTCTACCGAGGGCCTTGCCGCCTCAGAACAAATATTCGAAATTATCGAGAGCCCAACCACGCCCTCATCGAGCGACCCCGCTGCGATAGCCGCAGCCCCTGCCAGCTCGGCCTCTCGCGCACACAGTGCTGGCATTCATTTTGCACAGGTAGAGGTGCGTCGCAGCGAACACATCATCGTCGGGCCGGTCACGTTCAGCGTGCAGCCCGGCGAGGTGGTCGCGCTCGTGGGCCCATCTGGTGCAGGCAAGAGCACGCTGATCGCGGCGTTACTTGGCTTCGTGCAGCCAACACGGGGTGACCTCACTTGGCCAGCACAGCTCGCGTGGGCGGGTCAGCGGCCGAGCCTCATGCAGGGCAGCGTTGCAGAGAACGTGGCGCTCGGCGAGCCGCAGCCAGACGAAGCGATGGTGCGACGCGCACTTGACGCCGTGGGATTGCACAACATTGGCACCGATCTGCAGCTCGGCGTGCAGGGGGCTGGTCTGTCGGGCGGCCAATCGCAGCGTGTCGCGATCGCGCGAGCGCTCTACCGGGCCTGGGTGACTGACGCGGGTGCGCTTGTGCTCGACGAGCCCAGCTCGGCACTTGATGCTGTGAGCGAAGCGGGCGTCGCACGAGTGCTTCGCGACGAAGCAGCGGCCGGCCGCGCAGTGCTGATTGTGAGTCACCGCCACGCGCTGATCGCCGCCGCAGATCGCACAGTGCAGATTCAGGCAGCCCAGAACGAAGCAGCGCAGAATGAAGCAGCGCAGACTGAGGCGGCCCAGACAGGGGCAGCGCAGGTTGGTGCTGCACAGACGGGGGCGGCAACGTGAGCGCATCTGCAGCCCAGCAACTGAGCAAATCAGACATCGCCTCGGTGGCGCGCCGAGCCACCCCTTCGCCTCGACGTGCGGCACTCGGCATCTCACTTGGCGTGTTCGCCGACATCTGCGTGGTGGGCCTGCTCGCCCTCAGCATGTGGCTGATTGTGCGGGCTGGCGAGCAGCCCCCGATCTTGCACCTCACGTTTGCGATCGTCGGCGTACGGGCCTTTGCCATTGGGCGAGCCGCGTTTCGTTATGCTGAGCGTCTTGCCAGCCATGATGCCGCTTTCGCACAACTCGCAACGCTCAGGTCAGAAACGTTTGAAGCGCTGGTACCGCGCGTCCCCGGGGCGATTGAATCGCACCGCCGAGGCGACGTGCTTGCTGCGTTTGTTGATGATCTCGACCAATTGCAAGATGAGCCGCTGCGTGTGCGACAACCATTGCTCGTGAGTCTCATTGTGGTTGGCTTGAGCCTGGTCGTGCTCGCGCTAATTTCACCAATCGCCACACTCATTTTGGCTGCGGCTCTCATCATCGCAGGCGGCCTGGCGATCTGGCTCTCACAGCGCGTATCGGCACGAAGCGATCACGCGTTAAGCGAAGCGCGAGCAGCCCTTGCCGATCTGCTGCTCGAACGATTCTCAGCCGCGCATGTGCTCACCGCCTACGGCGCCGTGGCAGAGCAGCGCGAGAAGATCGTGGCCGCTGAGCGTCGCCTGGCTGACGCGCAGACCACCCGAACCCGCTCAGCCGGTCTCACCGCAGCGCTGCTCTCGCTCGCCTCGGGCCTCGCCTCGGTCGCCATCATCATGGCACTCGCCCCAGGGTATTCCTTGGACGGTAGCAGCCTCTCGGCTCCGTTGTTTGCGGCCGCAGTGATTGTGCCTGCCGCGGTATTTGAAGTGTTCGCACAGGTTCCCGCGGCACTCGTCGCCCGGCGCACGGTGCGTGCGAGCGCGAGCCGAGTTGCCGTGCTCACCGAGACTCCATTGCCCCTAGAGATTCCCGCCGAGGGGCCGCAGCCGGGCGTCACTTTACCAAGCGCAGCCCTTGAAGACCACGAACCGGTGATCGCCACACGGGGCTTGTCTGTGCGCCACCCTGGGGCAGCAGCCCCTGCGGTGGCCGGGGTGAACTTTGAGCTGCACCGTGGCAGCACCCTCGTGATTACTGGCGAAAGCGGTGCGGGCAAATCAACGCTCGCGCTGGCGCTCGTGAGGCTGCTCGAATACGAGGGCGAGTACCGATTGCGAGGGGTTGAAGCACGCGCGCTCGGTGGCGCTGCCGTGCGTCGCACAGTGGGGCTCATCGAACAACAGCCGCACCTGTTCGACGCGGACCTGCGTCAGAACCTGAAATTTGCCCGCGACACCGCGACAGATGAGCAACTCATTCAGGTGCTCGAACAAGTGGGGCTCGGCGAGTGGCTCGTCGCACGCGGTGGGCTCGACGCCCCGGTGGGTGAGCGCGGAGCACTGGTGTCTGGCGGGCAGGCGCAGCGCATCGCATTGGCTCGCGCGATCCTCGCAGACTTTGAAGTGCTCATTCTTGATGAACCAACCGCCGGAGTGGATCGTGAACTTGCCGACCGGCTGCTCACCGAGATGCTGGGGGCCGTGCCCGCCGATCGAGCAGTGATCTTGATCACCCACACTGAACTGCCCGCAAACATTTCGGCCACGCACCTCTCGCTGTAGCTCGCAGTGCCTGCGGTATGCGCAAATCAGTCGCGGCAGTTACGTTGATGCGAAGCGTACGGGCTTCCATCTGAGGTCGAGCCCAGCCTGAACCCGGGCGAGCCGCTCTGCATCGGGTGCGACAGCGGGCACGCCGTTGATACTGCGAACCGGTCGTATGCCGTGCAAGGCATTTACTGCCCACACCTCAAAGGCAGCAAGATCGCTCAGGGTAACGGAGCTGGGGTGAGCGAGTGCCGCCGGGTGTTTGCTGCCTGCGGTCGCCACGTCGATCGTGAGCGCCTCGGTAATTGAGGCGAGTCGCCCCGCCGTTTGGGCGCGGTGCAACGTCTCGCGCTGCCACCACAGCAGGCTGGTGGTCGTGCCTTCAAGCACGTGCCCGTCTCGATCGAGCAGCACACCCTCTGCGCCGAGGTCGCGATTGATCGCTGAGTACTGCTCGAGGTTGGGTCCCTTGAGCTCGGGGTGCGCGACGGGCACATGCCCCGCGGTGCGCAGATTGATCGTGTCGTGCAACGGCGGCAGGGGGCGCAGCGCGACGCGCAACTCCAGTTGAATGGGAGAAGCAGTGCGCGCGGTGGGGTCTTGTTCAGCGGAGTCTTCGGTGTTCGACTCAGTGCTTGGTGCGGTGCCCGGCTCAGTGCTTGGTGCGGTGCCCGGCTTAGTGCTTGGTGCGGTGCCCGGCACGGTGCCCCACAACTCGAGGCGCGGCCACCCCTCGCCAAAGTCTGCAATCTGTGTCGCTGCGTCGGCCAAAAACGAATCAAGCTGGCTGATGAGGTCATCGTTACCAACGGCGGTGGCGAGCACCGCCGCGCGAAACCGCGCAATGTGGGCGTCGAATGCCCGGGCCTCTACGACGCCGGTCACCGGGTGTGCGCGCACCCGAAACGAATCGGCGACTCGCAACGCGGTGTGGGCAGACATGTGAACATCTTCTCATTCATCGGAGGCGGGTTGATCGAGGCTCGGTTCACCGGAAGGCTTGAGCCCCTCGGCGCACCGCGCCTCAAGTGGGCACTAGATGCTGCCTCCACCAAGAACTACGACATCTACTGCCCATCTGCGGAGAGTGACATGTGTGCCAGCTGCGGAGAGTGACATGTGCGCCAGCTGCGGAGAGTGACATGCAAGGTTCCACCTTTCGTTGTCGATAATTCCCTGTTCTTGAGGTTGTCCATGGTGAGCGCCCCCGCGGGCGGGCGCTTCGACGTTAGTGAGGCGCGCAGTAGGGTTATCAGGTGGCAGTGCGAGCAGTGGATTGGCCCGACGATGTGGCCGCAGTTGCTGCCGCCTGCGCGCGAACAGGCTTCGATTGGTTCTGGCTCGATGGTGAAGCGACCGAACCCGGTGGTCGCCAGGGCTTGAGCTACCTGGGGTGCGCTGATGAGGTGGCGGTCTGCGAGCGCGGCGACGAGGCGGCATTCCTCGAGCGGCTGCGAGACGCGCAGCGCTTCGCAGAGCGCTCTGCGAATCAGGTTGCCGCGCGACACAATCGGGCCGCCGCGGCGTGGGTCGTGGGGCTGTCGTACGAATTCGGTGTGGCGCTGATGGGGTTGCCGCCGGCCATGGACTCTGAACCGCCGGCGTTCGCTCTGCGGCCCACGGTGCTGTTGGTGCTCGACCACGCAAGCGGCCGCGCCGAACTGCACGGCGAGAGTGCCGAGGCTCTCGCGCACTGGGCCGAGCGGCTGGGTCTGCACGCTGGTGACGACCGGCCGCGCGCGACGTCGGCTCCATTGGCGCAGACACTCCCACTCGCGCCAGCGGCGCACCTGCCTGTGGCACCGACACTTCCACTCGCGCCACCTGCGCACCCACTCGTGCCACCGGCGCACGTGCACTCTGAGGCACCCGCAGAGACAACAGAGACCGGCCGCTGGCGCCACAGTGACCGCGACTACCTGTCACAGGTTGCAGCCTGCAGGGCAGCAATTCGAGAAGGCGAAGCATACGTGCTGTGCCTCACCGATTCGGTGCAGACCGCGGCGCCGGGTGTCGAGCCGCTGCCACTGTATTTGCGCCTGCGCACTGAAGCGGGCGTCGCCGTGCGGGGTGCGGTCATCGTCGCGGGCGACCGTGCTCTCGTGAGCGCGAGCCCCGAGCGTTTTCTCAGCGTGCGCGGTGACGACATTGCCACCCACCCCATTAAGGGCACCCGCCCTCGCGGTGCCACACCTGAGGCCGACGCTGAGCTCGCCGCCGAGCTTGCTGCCGACCCGAAAGAGCGCGCAGAAAATCTGATGATTGTTGACCTCATGCGCAACGATCTCAGCAAGGTGTGCGAGCCAGGCAGTGTGGGGGTGACCGGGTTCTTGCGTGTCGAGAGCCACCCGCGCGTGCACCAGCTGGTGAGCACCGTTAGCGGGCGCCGGCGCACAGGAACTGACGTCTACGACGCGCTTGCCGCCTGCATGCTCGGTGGCTCGATGACGGGGGCTCCCAAGCAT
>JAAZHL010000257.1 GCA_012510755.1 Leucobacter sp. | reverse complement strand
GCAGAAGACACTCGCGAGGTGATTGACATCACCGAGTTGAATGCGAGGATCGCGCAAATCGTCACACGCCAGGCTGAGCTGCGCACGCAGATCGACGCGATCGTCGCCGACTTAGAGGGAGCCTCAAAATGACTATGCCGAATTGGGAAGGCTTCATGATCCCGGCTCTGAGCGTGATGAGTGACGGTGTGGTGCGGCATCGTCGTGACCTTCGATCCCTGGTCGCTGAACTCATGGAGCTTTCGCATGAACAACGTACAGATGTGCTCGCGTCGAGCGGTCAACCCAAATACGAAAACAGAACGGGCTGGGCAATCTCGTTTCTCACGAATGTGGGTGCACTCGATCGTGTGAAGCGTGGCCATTACCAAATTACTGAAGCGGGTCGACAGGTTCTTGCGCAGTTTCCTCTGGGCGCACGAGAACGTGACATTCGTGCGCTGGGCGAAGACCCGACGTCTTCTATTCGGCCCTATGAGTCAACCACCCGTCGCCAACAGTCAGCTGAACCTAGCGCAGCAGATGATGCCACCCTGCTGCCGCCTACTGAGCAGGTGCAAGAGGGCATCGAGAGGATTCACACTGAGGTTGCTGCAGGACTGCTTGAACGGTTGCAGGGCAAGCATCCCGAATTTTTCGAAGACGCGGTGGTCAGGCTCTTGTTGGCCATGGGGTATGGCGGCGCCACAGGTGCTGGCAACGTAACCTCGTTTAGCAACGACGGTGGTATAGATGGTGTCATTGACCAAGATGTTCTCGGTCTTAGCAGGGTGTATATCCAAGCAAAACGGTATGCAGATGGCAACACGGTTGGTCGCCCTGACTTGCAGGCATTCGTTGGCGCACTGAGCGGTAAGGCCGACAGCGGTGTGTTTATTACGACAAGCCGATTCTCTGACGGTGCTAAGACTTATGCGCAGAACATACCGACCCGCATCATTCTGATTGATGGCAAGCGTCTCACCGACCTCATGATCCGCTACGGCGTGGGCGTGCAGGTGAAAGAAACGTACAAGGTTGTTGAAATTGATGAGGACTTCTTCGCATGAGCCACATTGACGACTTGATCGCGAAGCACTGCCCTGACGGGGTCGAGCACTTGCCTCTGGGAAAAGTCGGTGAGTTCATTCGAGGTAACGGATTGCAGAAGAAGGACCTCGTCGACGAAGGCATTCCAGCAATCCATTACGGACAGATACACACGCGGTACGGTGTCTGGACAGATCACACCGTGTCATTTACCTCTGCAGAAATCGGTCGCAAGTTACGCCACGCCCGCCACGGGGATCTATTGATTGCTACTACGAGCGAAGACGATGAGGCAGTTGCGAAAGCTACTGCTTGGCTTGGTGACACCAGCGTCGTGTTGAGCAGCGATGCTTACATTTACCGGCACAGTCTCGACCCCCGATACGTCTCCTATTTCTTCCAAAGTAAGCACTTCCAAGATGAGAAGCGACGGCATATTTCAGGGACAAAAGTTCGCCGTATTTCGGGTATTTCACTTGCGAAAATTTCCATCCCAGTTCCTCCGCTTGAAGTGCAGCGTGCCATCGTCGAGGTTCTTGATACGTTCAGTAAGCTAGAAGCGGAGCTAGAAGCGGAGCTAGAAGCCCGCAAACAGCAATACGAGCACTATCGAGCGGAGCTGCTTGCTATTGGTGAAGATACTATGTCCGTTCCGCTTGAGACACTGGCCAGGAACCTCGACAGCAGGCGCAAGCCGGTCACCCGTGACGCAAGGACTCCCGGGGACGTTCCGTACTATGGCGCTTCTGGAGTCGTTGACTATGTGAGTGAACATATCTTCGACGGCGACTATCTACTGGTCTCAGAAGATGGTGCGAATCTACTAGCCCGTTCTACACCAATAGCCTTTTCGATTAGTGGCAAAACATGGGTTAACAATCATGCACACGTACTTGAGTTCGATACCTACGCTGAGCGGCGGTTTGTTGAGCTTTACTTAAATTCCATTGACCTGAGCACGTACATTTCTGGTGCGGCACAGCCCAAACTTAACAAGGCCAACCTAAACCGAATCCTAATTCCGAACCCCTCACTCTCAAATAAAGAGCGAAT
>JAAZHL010000256.1 GCA_012510755.1 Leucobacter sp. | reverse complement strand
GGGCAACTCGCCCCGTCGCACTCATGCACGGCCCCGGCCCGATCCGTCCACACCGCATCGCATCGAATCGACCGCGCCGCCTCACCGAGCCTCGCCAAGTGCGCGAACCGTTCGGCGGGCACCCTGTCGCCGTACTTGAAGCCGAGGTCTTTGTGCGCGTACCCGATCACCTTCGAGACATACCAGATCGACCGCGCCCCATCCCCGTCCGTGGCGAGCGGATCGCACTTCGACTGCACACCCCACCGCAGCACCGAACCATCGAGCGGATTGCGCGCCGTGGCGCTTTTCGCCCGCGACTCCAACAGCGACGGCGGGCCAGCCTCGCAAGCGTCGATACGGATGATCGCGTGCAAGTGCAGCACGCCGCGATCCTGCCACTCCCGCACCGCGAAGAACGCCAACGACTCCCACGCATCCCGAAGCCTCGTCTTCGTGTTGTTCCACAGCCGCCCGAACCCGTAGTTGAACGCCACCGCGCCCGCGTAGTCGTAGGCGTTGGGATCGACCGGAACCCCTGACAAAGCCGCGTCAGCCTCAGTATGCCGAACACCGCAGCGGCAGCGGCGCGGCTTGTGCCCCTTCGTAGCGTTCGGGATCGCATGGACACGCCCGAAGCTCGGCGCAGTCAGCGTCAGCAGGTAGAACCTGAACCGCTTGCCCGCAGGGGCATCGAACACGCCGCTACGCGCGATAGCCGCCCAATCACCGCGCACCATCTCGGCGCACGAGGGGCACACCGCCACCCGACGCGAGCCGCACCGAACGAGGAACCCGCCCGCCGTCTCGACCGGGCGCGAACACCGGCCATTGACCAGCGCGGTAGCCAGCGTCTCCGCCCACTCGTCGGGCAGATCGTGAAGCCTCGGAGCGTCCATGCGCGTGTGCCCCGCGTGTGCCCCGAACTGCTATCCTCTTACACAGGGGTTCGCTTGGAGCACCGAAATCACTTGTCAGCACGTCAGATTGAATCGCTCAGATTCGATCAGATACCCTGATAATGAAGAGGTCCCAGGTTCAAGTCCTGGTAGCCCCACCAAAAAGTAGGCGAGCGAAAGAAAACGCTCGCTTCTGATTCCGAGATCGACGCAGTGGTTATCTGAGTACTACAGCCCCTTGCGGCTGAGCTCGAACCGCAGTTCAGAGAACCACGGGTCGGTATTCTCTGTCCCGAGAGCGGAATACCGTGGATACAGTTGATCTGAAATCTTGCGCGCCCGCTGGCCCTGCCCCGCCGCTACAAGCAGTGTTCCATAGACCGAGGCGATGAACATCGTGTACGCGTGATCAGGCCCGAGCCTTCTGAGCGCGATGCGTAGGGCAGTTCGGGTGAGTCTCGCTGGGCGAATGACATGTCCCTTCTGAATGAGCACACTTGCGCGTTTGATCAAGGCGTTGGCATAGCCGGTGGTGCCACGGTCGACTGCTGCCACTGCGATCACAGCGAGTCCGAACACGAGAACCAACCAGAGGCCGAAACCTGGGGAGGCACCACCCAGTGGCTCAGAGACGCCGACCTCGTTGATTTCGAGCAAGACTGCAAACGCCCACAGCGTGATGAACAGGCCGAGCAGCACGGAAACTGACCGTACCCAAGGCATGCCGAGTCGAAACATACCGAACAGGTTCACGCTGAGCACGGCTGCTGCGAGCAGTATGAAGATCAAGCGGGCGTCACTGATCCTAATCAGCTCACCGGCAATCTCATCTCCTCCGCTCATCAGCGGCAGAAACGCGCTGCCGAGTAACAGCAGACCGAAGCCCGCAGTAATGATGCGCAAGAGCCTGCCCGCAATCCAACTCTCTGCAGGTGCATTCACAGCAATGGCAGCCGTGGTGGTGTCGGCTGTGTGTTCTGGTTGCATGGTCATCGTCACATCCCCGATCGTACGAAGGTGTTCCATGAAATGGTGCCGAGCATCACGACGAGTGCGATCAGCAGCACTGAGATCACCCAGAGCACGATCCGCAGCTTCGGGGCGCGGGCCGGGCCGATGAGATAGGCGAGCAGAAGCGGCAGGCTGCCGACGATGACGGCCGTGGTCGTGAGGCCGAGAAACCCACGCAGGGGACTCGTGCCGATCGAAGGCATGAGGAATGCGAGTGGAAAGGCAGCGGCGAGCCCGTAGACGCCGTTTTTCACCAGACCCATGAAGCCGGTGATTACAGGCCAAAGCACCACGAGTGTGATGCCGATGCCGACCAAATAGGTAGAAAGGGTCGGGGCTGCGTCAGGCGCCGCCTCAGCTGATCGGCGAAGGTCATCACGCGTCAGATAGAAATGCTCAGCACTACCGACTCGCTGCGCATACCTAAAATCTGACTCTCCGTCGATACGTGACACACCATAGGGATTGTTCTCTGGGTCCATCATTGGGCTACCTCGTCTCGTACTCCGCCGCGAGCTTCACGCTGTTGCGCTGTGCCGTAATCAAGATCAGGGTGATGAGTGATCCTAAGGCGGGAACTACCCATACCCAGGGAAGTGCCCCTGAACCGTCGCCGCCCCAGTACTCGAAGAGATGCGAAGTTGCGGGGATCAGCGCGAGAGACCCCGCAAAGCCAATCAAAAGCAGCAGATAGAGCCACCAAGGTGCGGTAATCGAACGGCCGCTCTCGTAGGCAGCAGGCATGGCAACTCTCCGTTCTGGGGCAGCTGTACAAAACCCTGGTCAGTGCATTTATTTGGCACTAGTCTAAGTAGGGGCCACGTCGAATGTAAGGGCATCGGTGGAATCTCACGGTTAGGTAGGAGTTCGGTCGCCGATAACCGAGCAAAGGGGCAATGGGTTTGGCATCGTCACGAAGATCATTGGCGAGGATCACCCTGCCTGTTTCAATGCTTGCCTTGTTTCTGGTCGGCTGCACGAGTGCCGCCGAGCCCGCACCAGCAGAGGTCCCGCTTGTAGAGGAGTCCCCACAGTTCTCCATCGAAGAGGTCGACTTTGCGACGCTCGAGTGGTCGCTTTCTCACCATGGGCAGATGATTCCGACCGATGGGCTGAGCTTTGCAAATGGCCCTGCGGTCATCGAGACGGTCGAGTACACCATCGGGGTAGACGAGATTGTGTACGGTGATGCCGACGGCGATGGTGATCTTGATGCGATCGTTCCTGTCAGTGCCGTTGATGTGGTCGGTGGCGGGGTAGACCTTGGCACGGCCTGGTATTTGTGGGCCGACGTGGACGGTGCTGCGGTGCAGGCCCGAGTTCCTGCAGCGCTGAGTCACTGTGACATTGTCGTTGAGAGCGTCACGGCGGTAGCTGGCGGCTTCGAGATTCACGAGTTTCATCTGCGCTCCGGTGAGGAGACCTATACCGAGTGTGGTGCACCCGGCAGTGACGGGCGCACCCGTACAGTGGCCATCAGTGCAGACGGCCCGAATGGCGAGCTGTGGCCCGCGCAGACTGCCCCATTCGCGTCGTTTGGTGGAGCGTGCCCGATCTCGGTGGCTTTCCACGGTGACCCCGCAGTTGCTGACCATTTTGCGGTGCCGAACGCTGACACCGCGCCGCTTGTCGGTGCTCAAATCAATACTTGGCCGGTTGAGGAATGGCAGATCTTTCGTGACGGGTATCCCGGCTGGAAGCTTGTCGGCGTGAACGTTGATGGCAATTCAGGCTGTGCCTGGACGCAGCTGTAAACTCGCCCAAAGCTCGCCGATTTGCACCCGCACGCGAGCATCGATATAGTATTTCTGTTGCGGGACCTTAGCTCAGTTGGTAGAGCGCCTGCTTTGCAAGCAGGATGTCAGGAGTTCGAATCTCCTAGGTTCCACCATTTTGAATTGCACGCGACATGTCGCCCCTGGATAGCATCGAACTATGGCACATCAGGGCACAGCGCATCGTCAGACACTGACTGCACTCATTACCGGGGCAAGTTCGGGCCTTGGCGCAGAATACGCCCGCCAGCTCACCGCGCGCGGTGACAGTGTGGTGCTCGTTGCGCGCGATAGGCAAGCGCTTGACACGCTGGCGGCAGAATTGCGAGCCAGGGGAGCCGCGGGAGTCCCGGCAACCGGCCGTGTAGAGGTGTTGTCGGTTGACTTGCTTGACGACAACCAACTTGCACAGGTGATTGAACGGCTGCGCGACGACAATGCGCCCATCGGCATGCTGATCAACAACGCAGGGTTTGGTCTGCCCCTGTCGTTCGAAAGCAACGAGATCGAAGCAGAAACCCAGCATCTGCGGTTGCACAACGAGGTACCAATGCGCCTCACCCACGCCGCACTGCAGGTCATGCTTGCCCGGGGTCACGGAAGAATCGTCAATATGGCATCGGTGGCCGCGTTCATTCCTCGCAGCACTTATGCAGCTGCGAAGCAATGGTTAGTTGGGTTCTCACGCTGGGCCAATGCAAGGTACCGCAAGCGCGGCGTCACCGTGACTGCGGTGTGCCCTGGCTTCACCCACACTAACTTTCACGAACGTCTTGGGCTGCCACCTGGTCAAGAAGGCGTGCCCAGCTGGATGTGGCTCGATGCGAAGAAAGTAGTCTCGGCCTCACTGCGTGACATTGAGCGAGGCAAATCGCTGTCAATACCCTCGCTGAAGTACAAAGTGCTTGCCGGGGTCGCCCGTGTGGTGCCTGCCGGGCTCGCCGCCAACGTGGGTAAGCGCGGCCGACTCTGACGAAGGCCGACGCTCACCCGCGGCTCATTGTCACTCGCGGCCGTCTCAGCACAGTCACACTATGCCGTGACAAATTTAGTATGCGCACCACCACACAAAGCCATGAATGTGCGCGGGCAGACACCCTCGAATAGCATGGGGGCAGATCAGGCTAAGCAAAGGAGCAACCCACACGTGTCTCAACTTGAAGTGCTGTCTCGTCCACTCACGCTGCCCGTCGTGGCCTCACCGATGTTTATTGCTTCAGGGCCTGACCTTGTGGTCGCCCAATCACAGGCAGGGGTGATCGGTTCGTTCCCGGCATTGAACGCCCGGCCTCAGTCACAGCTGTCTGACTGGCTTGACGAGATCACTGAGCGACTTGATGGTGTGGCCACACTCGAGGGCAACCCAGCTGCTCCGTTCGCTGTGAACCAAATCGTGCACCGCTCGAACGATCGCCTTGAGGCAGACATGCAGACGATCATTGACCACAAGGTTCCGATCGTCATCACCTCGCTCGGTGCCCGCCAAGATATTAACGATGCGGTGCACTCGTATGGCGGTATCGTGTTGCACGATGTGATCAACTCGACGTTTGCGCGCAAAGCCGTGGAACGCGGCGCCGACGGTATTATCGCGGTCGCAGCGGGTGCCGGCGGGCATGCGGGCACCCTGTCTCCATTCGCGCTGGTGCAAGAGATTCGCAGTTGGTTTGACGGCCCGTTGCTGCTATCGGGTGCCATTGCGCACGGTCGTTCGGTGCTTGCCGCGCTTGCAGCAGGCGCAGACTTCGCCTATATCGGTTCGCCGTTCTTGCAAACTGCCGAGGCAAACACCCCAGAATCGTACAAACAGATGATCATCGACAGTGGGGCAGAAGATATCGTCTACAGCAACCTCTTCACGGGTGTGCACGGCAACTATCTTCGTGGCAGCATTATCAATCAGGGCCTTGACCCAGAGAATCTTGCAACCTCTGACCCGTCTGCAATGAGTTTCAGTTCTGAGAGCATTAGCGATGTGAAGGCTTGGCGGGACATCTGGGGTTCGGGTCAGGGCATCGGCGCAATCACTGAGCAGCACGCGACGCTCGAACTGGTGCAGAAACTGCGGCGAGAATTTGAAGAGGCGAGGCAGTCGTTGATGCTTGCTGACAAAATGTATGCATGATCGAATGGCGTGAAGATGTGCTCGGCGATGAGTTCGAGTGCACCGATCTTGACCTCGGTGAAGACGATGAGGGGCCACTTGCCGCGACACTGGTGCGGGCACTGCCTGCCGAACGATCATGGTGGCAGCGCCTGGTGGGGCGCACACGCATGCTCGAAGACGTCGACGTGCTCTATGTGCACGGCTGGAGTGACTACTTCTTTCAAAAGCACCTTGCGCGTTTCTATACCGATCGGGGCGCGCGTTTCTTTGCGCTCGACCTGCGCAAGTACGGTCGCAGCCTGCGCGAGGGTCAGACGCACGGCTACATTGATCACCTGAGCGACTACGACACCGAGATCGACCTTGCTCTCGAGATCATACGAACCGGTGACAGGCAGGGTGCAAGTGGCGAGAGGATCGCCCCGACACATCGCAGGTTGCTCTTGCTTGGCCACTCGACCGGCGGCCTCATACTCAGCCTGTGGGCAGACCGCCACCCAGGTGCGGCAGACGCATTGATCCTGAACAGCCCTTGGCTTGAGCTGCAGCTCACCGGTGTCGCGCGAAAAGCGCTCGCGGGAGTCGTCGGCTTGCGCGCCAAGTTCACCCCTCACGATCTCGCACTGCCCCAGCTCGACATGGGCTTCTATGCGCAAGCACAGAGCCTCACCTGCGACGACACAGAGATTGCTGGCATCAACTACGAATGGCGCCCACAACGATCTCCGCAGGTGCGCGCGGGATGGCTGAACGCGGTGCTCGCCGGCCACCAACTGGTGAGCGAGCGTCTAGATGTCGGCATACCCGTGTGCGTACTCTTGTCTGCCAGATCGCAGTTTGGTATTCAGTGGGACGACGCGATGCTGGCCGCCGACACGGTGCTCGAAGTTGAGGGCGTGGCGCGATCCTCGTTGCTGCTCGGCTCAGAAGTCACCGTCCACCGCATTGACGGCGCGCTGCACGACGTATTTCTTTCACAAGCTGAGGCCCGCGCTGAGGCTTTCGTGCGCATGGAGAATTGGTTGCTCGGCTGGAACGCTGTCATAGGCAACGCCAAGTAAGCGGTTGAGGTCGTCACGAGCCGGTAGGCTCAATGCATGGAAGAATCGGTGGCGCGTGCGCAGCACGATGCAGTGGGCACTGCCCCAGCTGGCGTCGAAGTGCCGCCTGCTCGTAGGCTGACGCCAGCCGCCGGTCGAGTGCGTTACAAGGTGGCTGCGAAATGGAAATAAGGGTAGCCGCCTATGCGGTGGTTGAGCGGCGTGGCAAACTGCTGCTCACACACTGGCGTAGGGGCCATTTGCACGGGTGGACGTTGCCGGGCGGTGGGCTTGAACCCGGCGAAGACCCGCGAGACGCTGTCGTGCGCGAAGTTTACGAAGAAACCGGTCTCGAAGCTCGCGTCGGCAAACTGATCGGCGTCGACTCGCGTGTCATGGTGCGCGAAGAGGTACCCGAGGGCACCGACCCTGAGCTGCACACCATTCGCATCATTTACCGGGCGAGTGCGAAGGATGGCCCGCTGCGACACGAAGTGGGTGGCAGTTCAGATGAGGCGCGCTGGGTGCCGATTCGAGAGATTCGATCGCTGCGCACGCTGTCCTTGGTGCAGGCGTCACTGCGCATGGCAGGCATCGACACGCGTGGGCGTGGTGGTGCTCGTAGGCAAGCCGCACGGCCGCCGAAGCAAAGCAAGTAGTTCACACGCGGCACAGCAGGTCGGCGATGCGGACGAGCGCCGTGGCGGCGCGCACGTGTCGCGAGCTGCGCCCCGACAGTGAGCCAGCAGCCAGCCCGTCAGTGAGTCAGTTTGTTATGACTCGTCGGGGGCAACCCAGAGCTCGTCGTCAGTGCGAAACGCCTGCCACAGGGTGTAGCCGACGGCAACGGCCGCAGCCACGCCCGCACCGATCGCGAGCACGCGACCAATGCCAAACTTCTTCTTTGCGGGCTGCAGCAAGCCCTGCTGCACACCAAACGCACGCACCTGGCGAGCTGCGTCTTGGTTGTCGATGCGCTCGAGACCGCGCACGGTGCTTGCGAGTGCCGTAGCGAGAATCGGCGCCACAAACAGGCGAGCCTGGTCGCCAGCGCGACGGGCAGCTGATACGCCCCGATCAATGGTGGGGCGCACGCCGTCGATTGCCTCATTGACACGGGGCACAACGTATTCGTTGCCGAGATGTTTTGCCTGGCGCACACCTTCTTGCGCAAGCACCCCAGCATGACCGAGAATCTCGCGTTGCTCGTCGAGCAGGTTCTCGGCTTGTGAGCGCAGTTTATTGAGTTCGCGGCGGCGTTTACGTGAGAGAGACATCAGAACCTCCATCGGATTGTGGGGTGTACCCTCTCACTCCACGGTACACGATGCGGCCGTGTGCGCACCTGAGTTGATGGCCGAATACAATGACTGTTATGACACTTCACACCGCAGTTGCGACCATTCATACAAATCACGGCGACATTGTGCTGAATCTGTTCGGCGATCATGCCCCGAAGACGGTGAAGAACTTCATCGATCTCGCTGAGAAGGGCTTTTACAATGACGTCATTTTTCACCGGATTATTCCCGGCTTCATGATTCAGGGTGGCGACCCGACCGGCACCGGCACCGGCGGCCCAGGCTACAACTTCGATGACGAGATTCACCCAGAACTCGTGTTTGACCGTTCGTACCAGCTCGCAATGGCGAACGCTGGCAAGCGCCCTGATCTCACGGGCCGCATGGCGGGCACCAATGGCTCGCAGTTTTTTATCACGACCACGGCCCCGAGCTGGTTGAACGGCAACCACACCATTTTTGGTGAGGTTGCTGATGATGCGTCAAAGGCTGTCGTTGACGCGATTTCGGCAGTGCCCACTGGTGCAATGGATCGTCCGGTCGATGACGTCGTCATGACTGGCGTCGATATCGTCGAGGCGTAAGCGTGTCGTTTGGGGGCGGGTCGGCTGCGCAGTTCGGTGAGCGAGCTGAACCCGGCCCCGAAGACGTGTGTTATCGGCACAAGGATCGCCCGAGCTTCACCCTGTGTCAGCGTTGCGGGCGAACGATCTGCCCTGAGTGCCAGCAGGTGTCTGCGGTTGGGGTGCTTTGCCCTGAGTGTGTGAAGGCTTCGCAGCCCAGCACCTCTGCCCGTGTGGGGCGTTCGATGAGAGTCACTGCGCGTCGGCTCGGCGATCACGAAAAGCCCGTGGTGACCTACGGCATCATGATTGCTTGCGCTGTCGTGTTCATCGCCCAGTGGCTTGGTTCGTGGCTCGGTGGCAACGCGGTGACCGCGGCTCTGGCCTACGCACCCGCATTTTCGTTGCCTGAGCAGGTGTCGTCGCAGGTGTTCTCTGGCGTGAGCTTTGAGCCGTGGCGCATGTTGACGGCGATGTTCACCCACTCGACTGGCTTCTTACTGCACATCTTGTTCAACATGTTTGCGCTGTGGCTGTTCGGCCCAAATCTTGAGCGCATGCTTGGGCGCGTGTATTTCGCGGTGCTCTATGTGCTGGCGGGCCTAGGCGGGTCGCTCGGTGTAATGCTCTGGGTGTACTTTGCGCCGCAGACGATCGTCGCGCTTGCGACGTCGACGGTTGGCGCGTCGGGCGCAATTTTCGGTCTCTTGATGGCGACGCTGGTGGCGTATCGCGCACACCGGGTGAATATTACGTCGCTCGCGGTGTTGATCGGCATCAACTTTGCGATTGGTTTTATGCCAGGATCATCGATCTCTTGGCAAGCCCACCTTGGGGGCATGCTCGCTGGCGCCCTGGTGATGTGGGTGTTGCTGGCGACGCGAGGGCCGCGTAAGCAGCAACTGCGTGTGTGGTCGGTGGTGGGCGTCGCTGCCGCGCTTGTGGCGCTGTCGTTCGCATTCTTCGTGGTGTCGCCGCTGTAGCGTCACGTTGTAAAGTTATCCACAGGCTTATCAACACCTGGGGAGAATTACACTGATGTGATTCTCGAAATTATTTCCACCATGGGGTCATCATGAAGCCCACAAGCACGAGGCCAAACCCAACGAAAATGTTTCCCTGGCCGAAGGCCGGAATGGGCAGCGGGGTGGCAGTGGTACTGGTGATGTAGTACACCACAATCCAAATCAGCCCGAGCAACATGAAGCCAAACATGAGCGGCTTGAACCACACGGGGTTGGGTGCTTCGCGGCGCAGCGCTGCGGCCTCTTCTTTACTGAGATCGTCCAATTGCTTTGAGCGTTGCTTGCTCACATCTTTACCTGCTGCAGCCATGTCAATGATTCTATACGGTTCAGGTG
>JAAZHL010000255.1 GCA_012510755.1 Leucobacter sp. | reverse complement strand
TGCTCGAACTGTTCGCTGAGCTGCAACAAGAGCTTGGGTTTGCTTCGCTGTTCATCACACATGACCTCGCTGTCGTTGACACACTCGCTGACAGGGTTGGGGTGCTGCTGCACGGTGAAATGGTCGAGACCGGCACCAGCGAAGAAGTGCTGGGGTCGCCGCAGACCCCCTATACGCAGCGTTTGCTCGCGTCGTTGCCGGTGCCCGACCCCGTGGAGCAGGCCGAGCGTCGCGCGGCATGGCAGCGGACCGTCGCAGCGAGCTAGAAGTACTCGCTGGTCGTGAAGAGCGAGGCTCGGCAGGCACGCCACACGTACCTGCGTCCGACCTCTCTTGCGCTGGTGTTTTCGGGTGGAGTGCTTGGTGTGCTGGCGCGCGAGCTGCTGATGTTCGTCGTGCCAGATACGGGCGACCTGCCCGTCGCGGTGTTTGTCGCGAACCTGGTCGGCGCACTGCTGCTTGGGATGCTGCTCGAGGCGCTGGCCGCCGATACTGAGTCGCGGCGGGCGGCGTCGCTGCGTGTGCTGTTCGGTACGGGCGTGCTTGGCGGGTTCACTACCTATAGCGCTGTGGCGCAGGCCGTTGCGCTGCTCCTGGTGAGCGGCAGTGGCTGGCTTGCGCTCGGTTATGGGCTTGCAACTGTGCTGTTTGGCGCGGTCGCGACGTGGTGCGGTGTAGTTTTTGGGGCGAGGATCGCACGCGCCCGCAGCGGAGTGACCGAGCATGGCTGAGCAGGCCGTGTTGGTGCTTGTCACGGCGCTCGCAGGGGGAGTCGGCGCTGTGCTGCGTTTCGTGCTCGATGGCGCGATTACTGCGCGGTTTGCGCGTAGTGTGAGTGGAGTCGTCTTTCCGTGGGGTATCTGGGCGGTGAACCTCAGCGGTTCGTTTCTCATCGGGTTGCTGTCTGCGGTGGTTGTGAGTTCACACCCGAGTGCGGTGATGCTGGGGGTGGGGTTGCTCGGCGGCTATACGACGTTCAGCGCTGCGAGCTTTGACACGGTGCAGTTGCTGCGCCGCGGCCGAGTTGTGGCTGCATTTGGCAATGGTCTCGGCCAGCTTGTGGCCGCTGTGTTTGCTGCGCTGCTTGGCTTCTTCTTGGGGCATCTCATCGGTGCGGTCTAAGCATCGATGAGCAGTGCGACGGTGTTTCGTAGCTGTTTCAGAATGACCGGCCCGACATTGCCGAGCAGGTTGCTGACGCGGGTGGTGGCGACGGAGCGAATGTGTTGGCACTGCGCGGCCGAGACGTGGTTGAGCCCGTTGAGCGCGTCGGGTTCGACCCTGATCTCGGCGCGGCTGTCGCGCAGAGTGGTCGTGAGGGGCACCACTTGAATCACGTTGGGGGAGCCTCGCAACACCTGTGCAGCGGTGAGCACGATGGCTGGTCTGAGCATGCCTGCTTCGGAGCTCGTTGGAATGCCCAGGTCGAGTTCGACTACGTCACCCGGCGTCAGCATCGAGCCAACCGAGTTCGTCTTCGCGAAGGGGCGTAGCGAGCTCGCGACCCAGTGTTTCTTGCTCGAGCAGGCGGGCGGCTCGCGAGACCGTTTCAATCACTGACTCACCCCGCTTCGCAGCGAGTTCGTTGAATACATCGCGTGTGGTGCGATTGACCCTAATGGTTGTCGTCTCACCCATGCCTCCAGACTAATCTTTGTAGACAGAATCGTCTACAAGTGGTGCTGTGCCACCAGTCTCACTCACCTTTGAAGGAGGCGCGGCCTTTGCGCGAGATCTGTGGATAACCTCTCGTGAATCTCGCCTGCGCCGCCGATGTGAAGGACAATGCATCGGCAAGGCGGAGGTGGTTCATCGCTTCTGTTTTTCGAGGGGCTTGTGCCCGCAAGGCGAAATTTCAGGATTTTCGCTCTGTGCGAGTGGGGTGTACACTCGTAGCTAATGAGTTAAGGTCAATGTGACTATAACTAGGGGAGCGGGATGGCCTACACGAGCATGAGTGTGAGCGAGCGACAGCTGCTGCCGCCTGCTGTCGCTGTGTCGACCGTGGCATTCGCGCTGCACCCGCCCGCACACGCGCGACTCGGCGAGAGCGGTGTAGAGGCGGCGTACGCCGCTGCTGCCGCCGTTGGTTTCGCCGGCGCCGCTAGCGATGCAGGGGCTGCTGCCGAAGTTCCCGCCGAGACTTCCGCTCGGGCACGCGACACGCTGTGGCTGCCGTTGGTGCGCAGAACTCGGGCCCCATTCGCAGGCGATTGGGCATTGCCCGGAGGGCCGATCCCGTTCAATGAGACGCTGGCCGACACCGCCGTGCGCACGCTGAGGGCGGCGGTGCTGCGCGATCCTCGTTACCTTGAACAGCTCTATAGCTTCGGTGCCGTTGAACGCTCGGCGCAAGCGCAACGACTCGTAACCATCGCCTACTGGGCACTGTACGGAGAGCAAGACCTTGCTGGTGATGCGCTTACTGGCGCGGCAGAGCAGAACATCGACGAGCAGAACATCGACGAGCAGGGCGCCGCCGAGCAAGACGACCCAAACGTGGCGTGGTTTTCAGCTGACCGGTTGCCGCCGCTCGCATTTGACCACGCCGAGATCGTCGCTCACGCGCTCGACCGGCTACGCAGCAAAACCGAATACTCGACCGTCGCCTACCGCTTTCTCGGTGATACCTTTACCCTCGCGCAGCTTCGCGAAGTGCATGAGGCCGTGCGCGGCGAAGCCGTCGACCCGGCGAATTTTCGCAGGCAAGCCCTCGCGCAAGGCCACCTCGTTGACACCGGCGAACAGACGAGCGGCGCCAAACACCGCCCAGCGCGCCTCTATCAGTTTCGCGAACAGACCACCCAGCAGACAAGGAATCTCACATGAGCAGCGTTGCCGAACTTCTCCACCGTGCCGCCGCGGCCGAACGAGCCCTCGCGCAGGCAGCGGCACCACTCGTTGCGGCAGGCCGAGCACCCGTGGAGCTGCAGCTCACCACGCGTCCCATCGCGCTCAAGGCCACCGGGCTTTCGAGCTGTGACACGGCACTCACACGCGACCCCTGGGCGATCGATCGTGACCCCGGCTATGGCCCGGGTGCCTCGACCGGTGACCCAGTTCCTGGTGACGCGCCACGCCAAGGACCACTGCCAGAGCGGTACACAGAAGCGAGCGAAGCACAGCTCGATGAATGGATCACAGCCGCCAAAGCTGAGCTCGGCGACCGTGTGAGCATTCTCGGCCACTTCTACCAGCGAGACGAGATCGTCAAGTATGCCGACTTCGTGGGCGACTCATTCATGCTCGCGCAGGCGGCGAAACAGCACCCCGAAGCAGAAGCCTTCGTGTTCTGCGGCGTGCACTTCATGGCCGAAACCGCAGACATTCTCTCGAGCCCAGACCAGGCAGTCATTCTGCCGAACCTCGCTGCAGGCTGTTCGATGGCAGATATGGCCACCATCGACCAGGTCGAACAGTGCTGGGACGAACTCATGTCGGTGCTCGGTGACGGCACCGACGCGGCAGGCACCGACGCAGCAGGCACCGACGGCGAGGGCAAACAGCCGGTCATACCCGTGACCTACATGAACTCGTCTGCTGCGATCAAAGCATTCTGCGGCCGCAACGGCGGCATCGTGTGCACCTCATCCAACGCCGAAACGGTGCTCGAATGGGCCTTTGCGCGCGGGCAGCGGGTCGTGTTCTTTCCCGACCAGCACCTGGGCCGCAACACGGCGAAAGCCATGGGCATCAGCGAATCCGAGATGCCACTGTGGCGGCCCCACCTCGCACTCGGCGGGAACACCGCCGAAGAGCTGCGAGACGCAAAGGTGATTCTGTGGAACGGCTTCTGCTCAGTGCACAAGCGCTTCACCGTCGACCAGATCGAACGCGCGCGCGCAGACTACCCGGGTGTGCGGGTCATCGTGCACCCGGAATGCCCCGCGCCTGTGGTGGAAGCCGCCGACGGTGCTGGGTCAACCGAATACATACGCAAACAGGTCGAGGCGGCGGCGCCTGGTGAGGTGCTTGCCATCGGCACTGAAATCAACCTGGTGAACCGTCTGCAACAGCAACGACCAGACCTCACGATCTTCTGCCTTGACCCGGTCGTCTGCCCCTGCAGCACGATGTATCGAATTCACCCGGCCTACCTTGCATGGACGCTCGAGTCGCTCATCGCGGGCGAGCAGCCGAACCGCATCACCGTGGACGGTGCAGTGGCCGAGCACTCGCGCGTCGCACTCGAACGCATGCTGGCGGCGAAACCGTGATTCTCGTCATCGGGGCGGGTGTCGCAGGGCTGTCGTGTGCGCTCGCGCTCGCCGACACCCAACTGCGCGACGGGCGGTCGGAAGGCGAGCCGCCCGCGTCTGACCCGGTCAAAGTGATGGTCGTCAGCCCCGGCGAGTTCGATCTCGAGCTGGGCGCGGCATCGGCGCTCGCTGGCGGCAACACTGCATTGGCGCAGGGCGGAATCGCGGTGGCGCTCGCCGCCTCGGACAGCCCGCGTGCACATGCTGCTGACACGGTGCGGGCGGGTGGTGGCCTCGTTGATGCGGCTGCGGCTGGGCTGCTGTGCGAGCACGGCGCCAATTCGGTGCGTCGGCTGATTGCGCGGGGGTTCGCCGCAGATCGACGCGCAAACGGTGAGTTGTCGTTTGGTCTTGAGGCGGCGCATTCGACCGCCAGAATTGTGCATGCGGGCGAGGACCGCACAGGCGAC
>JAAZHL010000254.1 GCA_012510755.1 Leucobacter sp. | reverse complement strand
TCGCGTCTTCTAGCGCCCGAGCATCGTGCGGGCCTGGCGAAGCACCGGTTCGTCGACCATTTTGCCCTCGAAACGAAACACGCCGGGTTGCCGGGTCGCCTCATCGAGCACGCGTTCTGCCCAATCACGTTCAGCCGCAGACGGCGCGTAGGCCTCGCGAATCACGACCATCTGCGAGGGATGAATCGACGCTGTCGCGTTGAACCCGCTGGCCGCGGCATCTGCGGCTTCGGCACGCAGCCCGTCGAGATCGGGAATGTTGACGTACACCGAATCGATCGCCATCTTGCCGGCAGCCTTCGCAGCGAAGAGCACACGTGAGCGTGCGTAGCGGGCGAAGTCACGGTAACGACCATCATCATGGCGCGAGGATCGCCCACCCAAGCTCGCCGCCAAATCTTCGGCGCCCCACATGGTGCCGATCACGGCGGGGTGCGCCGCGATCTCGGGCGAACGCTCGACTCCAACGACGGTCTCGCAGAGCGCAATGACGCTGAGCCCAGCATCGCCGAGCGCATCGAACTGCGAGGCAGCCTCTGCTTTGGCGAGCATGATGGTGCGGTACTGGGTGCTCAGCACGGCTGCGATGTCGAGGTCGTGGTCGTCGGTGCCGACGGGGTTCACGCGCACAATGACCCGTGCCGGGTCGAGTGCGCCCGGGCCCGCGTATGCGCCTGCGGCTGCGCTCGAGGCAATGAGTTGCTCGCGGGCCGCCACTTTGTCTGCGGGCGCGACCGCGTCTTCGAGGTCAATAATGACGCTGTCCGCAGCGGCGAGCGCCTTCTGGTAGCGGTCGCTGCGGTCGGCGGGGCAGAAAAGAATTGAGGGGCCGAACATCTCGGGTGCTCCTTAATGAATGAGGTGAGAACGAGGCGAAGCTGAGCTGAGAACGAGTGAGATTGAGCGACGTGAAGTTACTCAGAGCCGTCTGGTCGACTAGCTCGTGGGGAGACACTGCATCAGCGTTTGCCTCGTTGCCTTGGCGACGATCACTCCGTTTTGGTTGCGCATGGTGTGTTCGAAGCCGACGATGCCTTGGGTTGGTCGCGACGACGAGAGCCTTTTCGACACGATGCGGGTCTCTGCATAGAGTGTGTCGCCAGCGCGCACGGGAGCCGGAAACGAGACCTCACTAAATCCGAGGTTCGCGACGATGGTGCCCATGGTGAGCTGCCCTACTGACAGGCCCACCATCGTTGAGAGGGTGGACATGCTGTTGACGAGGCGCTCGCCGAACTCGGTTTCTTCGCTCCAGGCGGCGTCGAGATGCAGCGACTGCGTGTTCATCGTGAGCGTGGTGAAGAACACATTGTCGGCTTCTGTCACGGTGCGGCCCGGGCGGTGCATATAGATCGCGCCTTCTTCGAATTCTTCGAAGTACAGCCCGCGCTGTTCGATTCGCTTGTCGGTCATGATGCTCCTTCGCCGTCAGTTTCGATAGTAGCGAGTGTCTGGCCGCGTGCCACCTGGTCGCCCACCTTGGCCCGCAGCGACACGGTGCCTGCGACCGAGGCCCGCAACACGTGCTCCATCTTCATCGCCTCGACCACGATGACCGGGTCGCCCACGTCGACGTGCGCACCGTTCTCGGCGGGTACCAGCACGACGGTGCCCGGCATGGGTGAATCGAGGTGCGGGTCGCTTGATGTTTCGTCGTCTGCTGCGTGTGACGCGCGTGCGATCTCGAACTCGAAGACCGCGCCGGCGTGGCCGATAGCGATGCCATGCGCGGTGGGAGCCGCGGTCACGGTGCGGGTCTCGCCGCCGATGCTGATGGTGAAGCGGGCATCGCCGTGCGCGCGCACTGAGGTGACACCATCACCTTGCGGCCGCGCAGCGGATTGCAAGGCCTCACCCTCATGTGCGTCAGTCTCTGCGATGTCACGCAGCACGACGGGCGAGCCGCCGGTAGCGCTCAAGAGCACCGTGCGGGTGCCGCTTTCAGCTGTCAGCCGGTACTTGCTCGCGCGAGCGTCGCCGAGCTGCCAGCCGTCGCGTCTGGCCCACGGTCCCGTGGTAGCAGTAGGCGTGGCAGTCGAGCGCTGTGCGTCGCGAGCAAAATGCTCGAGCAGCACGGCCGCCTCGGCGAACTCGCGATCACCGGGGGTTGCGTAGGTGAGCGAATCCTGCACCCTGCCGATCAGCCCCGTGTCGAGGTCACCCGCAACCACTTCGGGCAGCTCAAGCAGGTTCTTCATGAACTCCACGTTGGTGGCAAAGCCGAGCACGGCAGTGTCATCGAGCGCTCGAACAAGAAGGCGTCGTGCGGCTTCGCGATCCTCGCCCCACGTAATAATCTTGGCCAGCATCGGGTCGTAATCGATCGACACATCGAGACCCGACGAAATTGCGGTGTCGACGCGCACGCCGTCGCCGCTCGGGTGGGTGACGTGGATGACGTGACCGCCGGTCGGCAAGAAGCCCGCCGCTGGGTCTTCTGCATAGAGCCGAGCTTCGATGCTGTGCCCCACCAACTCGATGTCGTCTTGGGCTATCGAGAGCGGCTCGCCCGCGGCGATGCGCACTTGCTGCTCGACAAGGTCAACCCCCGTGACTTCTTCGGTGACTGGGTGCTCGACCTGCAGGCGGGTGTTCATCTCCATGAAGAAGAACTCGTCAGGCTTCGACGCTTCGACGATGAACTCGACCGTGCCGGCTCCGCGGTAGTTGACACTGCGGGCAGTCTCGATTGCAGCTTGACCGATCGCTGCGCGAGTGGTGTCGTCGAGCAGCGGCGACGGCGCCTCTTCGATGACCTTCTGGTGGCGACGCTGCAGCGAGCACTCACGCTCACCCAGGTGAATCACGTTGCCGTGCTCGTCGGCGAGCACCTGCACCTCGATGTGGCGTGGGGTCGTGAGGTAACGCTCGATGAAGAGTTCGTCGTTACCGAAACTCGCTGCCGCCTCGCGCCTTGCCGCCGCGATCGCCGCGGGCAAATCTTCGGCGCGCTCAACGACGTGCATGCCCTTCCCGCCACCGCCGGCGCTCGGCTTAATGAGCATGGGGTAGCCGATGGCTGGTGCCTCGGCAAGCAACTCGTCGTCGGTGAGGCCCGGCCGCGCGACACCAGGAACCGTCGGCACGTCGCGCACCGCCACCGCGGTCTTCGCCGAGATCTTGTCGCCCATCACATCGATCGCTTCTGCGGTGGGCCCAATGAAGACGATGCCGGCGTCGTCGCAGGCACGCGCAAACTCGGCGTTCTCTGCGAGAAAACCATAGCCAGGGTGGATGGCCTGCGCGCCCGTTTGGCGGGCAGCGTCGATGACGTTTTCGATGCTCAAGTAGCTCTGCGCTGCAGGAGCGGGGCCGATTCTCACCGCAACATCGGCGAGGGCGACGTGACGCGAGCCAGCGTCGGCGTCGCTGTAGACGGCGACCGAGCGAATACCCATCTCGCGCAGTGTCGAGATGATGCGGCAGGCGATCTCGCCGCGGTTCGCAATCAGAACAGTGTCGAACATGGTGGTGCTTTCGTTCGCTGCAGTTGTGGCGGGTGTTGTACTCGTGGCGGTGGCTGCAGTCGTGTCTGTCGCTGCAGTCGTCTCAGTTACGTCAGTCATTTTCATCAGTCCCATCACATTCTGAAGACGCCATAGCCGGGCGCATCGAAGGGCGAACGCATGACGACGTCAAGCGCGAGGCCCAGCACGTCGCGGGTTTGGTCGGGCTCGATGATGCCGTCGTCCCACAGTCGTGCGGTGGAATAGTAGGGGCTGCCCTGGTGCTCGTACTGCTCACGAATCGGGGCCTCGAACTCGTCTTGCGCTTCGGCGCTCCACTCGCCGCCGCTGCCCTCGATCTGATCACGACGCACCGTCGACAGCACGCTTGCTGCCTGCGGCCCGCCCATCACCGAGACGCGCGCGCCCGGCCACAGCCACAAGAACCGTGGCGAGTATGCTCGCCCACACATCGAATAGGTGCCGGCGCCAAATGAGCCGCCCACAACCACCGTCAGCTTCGGAACGCTCGCGGTCGCAACCGCGTTCACCATCTTCGCGCCGTGCTTCGCGATGCCGCCCGATTCGTATTCGCGGCCGACCATGAAGCCGGTGATGTTCTGCAAAAACACGAGGGGAGTGCCGCGCTGGTCACACAGCTCAATGAAGTGAGCGCCCTTCATCG
>JAAZHL010000037.1 GCA_012510755.1 Leucobacter sp. | reverse complement strand
GTGTGGACACTCGCAGGGTTCTGCTACGTGTCGTTCATCACTGACGTGTACTCGCGACGCATACTCGGGTGGCGAGTGATGACATCGAAAACGACGACGCTGGTGCTCTCGGCGCTAGAACAATCGTTATTTACCCGTCGCCGTACGAATGTGGAGTTCACCACGACGGGTCTGCTGCATCACAGCGATGCGGGCAGTCAATACGTTTCGTTAGCCTTCACCGAAGAACTGCAAGAGGCTGGGATCACTGGGTCGATCGGGAGCGTTGGTGACGCACTCGATAACGCGCTCATGGAGTCAACGATCGGACTGTTCAAAACCGAGGTCATTGGGCACGAACGTGCGAGCTGGGCGGGGTGGCGGCAGGTTGAACAGGCGACCGCGTCGTGGGTGCACTGGTACAACACGGAACGTCTCCACTCCAGCATTAAAGATCTGCCACCGGTTGAGTACGAGCAGATGTATTACGATCGGACAGTAGTGGTCAGCGAGCCTGCTGCCGCTTAACAAGACCCTCCGGCAAACCCAGGCCGATTCAAAAGCAGCATTTTCATGCGGGTGCGTGCAACGTTAAGCACCCCCGCGCAGCGCAGCCAACTGTGAGAGCACGTCTTCGGGCACGGCATCGACCGGCACCTCAGTGAAGTACACGCCGGGGCCTGAGATACTGCCGAGTTCACTCCAGTCGGCGACCTGAACCACTGTGTCAGGCGACACGAACTGCACTTCATTCGCCCTGCGCCTCCCGATGGGCCATTGGTAATGCTCAGCGGTGTTGAAGATTGGCTGGTACGACCCGATGGGTTCTGAGCGGGCACGAACATCAAAAATGATGCCGGTGATATCGAGGTCGGCGAATGTGCGCAACCAGTCAGCTAAGTAGATCGCGGTGCTCTCGGCCTGATCATCATCGAACTCGGTCGTTGAAGCCGGATCCACCACCCGATCAGTCATCGTGAGTAGTGCGTGGGGTGATGGCAACTGTAACACCACGGGCTCACGCTGGGTTTTCACCGCGGTCGCGACAATGTTGAAGGCCTTCTGCCTGATAGCTTCGTCAGCGAGCAGCGTCTTCGCGGCATACCCGGTGCGAGACCGGGCCCCCATCGCCTCACACAACTCGGTGTTCGCCTGCATCTCGCTCACAAGCATGCGGTCAAGCGGGATGAACGCGACCGCGGGCTTCAGCAGGGCCTGGGCCTGACCCAGGTGGTTCGAATATTCGGTGGCGTCATGCCACGGCACGGCGCTGTCTTGTAACAGCACGCGTTGCGCATACTGTGCGGCATCAATCATCATAACGGGTGAAGAATCGGGGGTGGGCGCTTCTGAAAGCAGCGTCGTGAGTGCGTTTGACATGTGTGCTCCTGAGAGGTGAGTGTTGATGAGATGGCGAAAGGGTGGGGCTCGTCGCGTGTTGCGAGCGAACCCCACCCAGCGGTGGTCAGCGACTACGCGAGTCGCCTCACCGTCTCGCCGTGTTTCTGTTCGAGCTCTTTAATGCGCTCTTCGAGTTTGGCAATTTTCACCACGTGCCGGTTGGGCATGTTGATGATGGGCATCTCGTCAAGGGTGCCGCGCACTCGCTGTGGGCCCTGGTGGTTCCACACCGTTGCGAGCAGCTGATCGTCATTTTCTTGCCCCCATGACCCGTAGTAGTACAGGTCTTCTGCGGGCTCATCGGTGACGAACTCTGCGACGAATTCGGCATATGGCTTACCTCGGGTGAGGCGTGCCTTACGCTCGGCTGCGCGCAGTTCTTCGGTGCCCTCGACATCGACGACGAACGTCTCGGCATCCCAGGCCACCCGGTAAATATTGTGAGCAACCTGTGGTGAAATGCGGTCGAGCTGCAGATCCTTCATCACTGCTTCAGGGTCACGCTCGAGCACATCGCCGTAACCGCCGCCCGAGCCCTGTGAGATCATGTAGAGCTCGCCCTCCTGAGCAATGTCGAACTGCAGACCCATGTGGTAGCTCGTGTACTTGCCACCCTCAAAAGGCTGCTCGTTCATGATGCGTTCGATTGAGAGGTCGAACGCCGTGGGATCCTTCTTGATGATGTCGTAGATATTGATGCCCTTGACCATCGTGAGCGGGTAGGTGGGGCACCCGTAGCCACCGAAAAGGCCACCCACTGACGAGAACTTCGCGCCAGAGGTCACCGTCATGAAGCCCCAACTGTCGGTATTGCGTGCTGCCACGATCATCTCGTAGCCCATGCCGCCGCGGTACTTACCGAAGCCCTGGTTGTCGCGCACGAGACGCTTGCTCACGAGCTGCAAGAACGGCACTTCTTCTTCCATCACCTCTTGCTCACCGGTGTCAGCCATGGCGCAGAAGAGCGGAGCGACCGCGTCTTCACCGTCACGAAACGCTTTCGCGCCGCCACCCATGCCGTTGAGGTCTGCACAGAGGTTACCGACCTGCTCGCCGTGTTGCGTAGTGCCACCCCAGAGAAAGTTGTTAATCTGGTTGAACCACGGGGCAAGCACGTTCGCATACTTCTCTTCAACCGAGAACTGCAGTTTCGCGTAGGCGGTCTGCAATGCTGTGAACGCGCGGAACGAAGCCTGCAGGTTCTGGCCAGTCGGCGCATCGTAGCTGCAATCTGCCCAGGTGCCCTCGTCAGAGAGAATCTCGATGGGTGAGAGCGCACCCGTCGAGCGGGGCAGGTCTGGCCACCAATACGAGAGAATCGCCTGCGAGAAGAACGCCTTCGTTGAAGCGAGCGGCGAGTTGATCGCGCGGTTGATGATCTCGGGGCCGGTGCCGCGCAGGTCAACGATGAGGCGGTCGCCCTTCACCGTGATCTTCGCCGCAAACTTGATGAGAATATTCTCTTTGAGCGTCGAATCGACAAACTGGTTGACCGTGACGGTGCCGTCGGGCATCTCAGAGATGCGTCGCCGTACCTCCTGCTCAACATCTTCAACGGTCATGCGAATCGCACCCACGAAGGTTTCGACACCGTACTCGTCGATCGAACGGTCAACGATGTCCATCACACGCTTCACAGCTCCCATCTTCACCTTGATGTCGGCGAGCATGAGCTTCGGGTCACGGGTTGAGTGCTGCAAGAACGTGAGCAGGTCGCGACGCAGCTTGCCCTCTTCAACAATCTTCATTGGTGATCCGCGAAGCCCGTCATCAAACGGTGTCTCTGAACCCGAGGGCATACCGCCCGGCTCACACGCGCCGTTCTCACCCTCGTGAATGGTGGCACCCACCCAGGCGATGATCTCACCGTCACGCATGACCGGTACAAGCATCGACTGGTCGGTGTTGTGCACCATACCGAAACGGGCATCGTTGTGAAAGAAACCGTCGCCCGGGCGAATGCCCACCGTTGGCTCATCTTTCCAGTACTTCATGATGTGGCGAATTGGGTGGTGAAGCACCGCCGAGAACGCGATCACGCCGCGGTTCGACATGTAGCTCACATCGCCCGAAGCGGTATAAACCGCAACCGAGAGATCAGCCCACTTGGCGCCCGGGGCGGCACCCATGCTCTCACACATTTCAAACGCTTCATCGAGCGCGCCAGCGAGCCTGCGACGAATGCGATCGGCGAGCAGCGGATCAGTATCTTTCGCAAGCGCCTGTTCTTCGAGAGGGGTGCGTGCCGCGATCTGGTGCTCACGCATAATCTCAGGATCGGGCCCGAGAAACAGCGTGGTGTCATTCATGAACGCGTTCACCCACTCTTGCTCCTCAGGAGTGAGGTGCGTCTCGGGGGTGGGGTGCACGTGACCGTGCTCGTGGATATCTGTCATAGTCATTGGTTCTGCTCCTTTGCTCGAACTTCGTTTCAGGCCTCAGTGACCGAATCTTTGAGCAGCCACACGGCGCCCTGTTGAGTCGGTTCGACGCGCCATCCGCGCTCGACCAGGTAGGTAGTGCTTTCAGTGGTGATGAGGGCAGGGCCGTGCACGACATAGTCTTCGCGCAGCACCGTTTGGTCATACACCGGCGTCATGACTGCGGCATCTTCACCGACAAAGTGCATCGGGCGCTCACTCACCGGTGCAGGCACCGTGCGCTCACCATCGAGCGACAGCGACTTGAACTGCACCACTTCGCCGTTAATGTATGAAGCGACACGAATCGTCTGCACACGCACACCGGCCTCAGGCGCCTGCGTGCCCTCACCGTACCGCTCACCGTAAATGTCACAGAACGTCTTGATTACGTGCAACACGTCACCGACGGTATTGATGCGGTTAATGTCAAACGACACCGCGGTGGTCACCAGCTGGTTGCCATACCGCATATCCATCTCAAGACGGTGCTGCGTTTCGTCTGGGTTATACCCCTGCCGCACGAGATCTTCGCGGCCGCGACGCTCGAGTTCAGCGACATAGCCGTTGAACCGGTCGTACTCATCAAACAGTTTGCGCCCGATCGGTTCATACAGCACGACGTAGGCACTGCGCTCATGAATGTGCAGCGGCTTCATGTTGCCGGCACCGAGCGCCGAGAACACTGAAGCGAACGGCGGGAAGAGAATCTTTGAGATGCCCGCGCTCGCCGCAATGCCACACGCGTGCAGCGGGCCGTTGCCGCCGTAAGCCACCATCGTGTAATCTTCGACGACACCGCCGCGTGACCGCAGCTCCATCTCGATACCGATCGCCATCTGCTCGTCGACGGTGCGCTTGATGACTTTCGCCACTTCGATCGCGTCGAGATCGAGCTCGTCACACAGCGTTTCTTCGACCGCAAAGAGTGAACGCTTCGGGTTCAACTTGATGAACCCGTTAGCGTAGTTCTCTGGGTCGAGGTACCCGAGCAAGAGGTCGGCGTCGGTCACGGTCGGCAACAGGCCACCGCGGTCGTAGCACGCTGGCCCCGGGTCAGACCCTGCAGACTCAGGGCCAACCTGCACGGTTTTGTGAATGCGGTCGTATGAAGCGATTGATCCGCCCCCCGCGCCCAAGGTATTGAGGTGGATCATCGGGACCGACACCAGCCACCTGCCAATTGCCGGCTGGAAGTCGTAGTGCTGCACCCCGCCCTCGGGCACGAGCCCGATATCGAACGATGTGCCGCCCATATCCATCGAGATCACGTCACCGATACCGGTGCTCTCGGCAAGATGCTGCGCGCCACCCACACCCGCGATCGGGCCCGAGTGAATCGTCTGCAGTGCATCGGTCGAGTTCGACTGCGCCATGCCTCCTGAGTTGTGAATCACGAGCATCGGCTTGTCATAGCCCGACGTGCGAAGGTTTGCCGACAGTTGGTTCAGCGCGTGAAACATCGTTTCGTGCAAGAACGCGTCGATGATCGTCGACATTGAGCGAACGTACTCGCCCTTGCGCCCCGACACCTGACTGCTCAAAAGCACCGGAATCGAACCGAGTTCGTGGGCCGGGTAATCTTCGAGAATGATTTCGAGGATCTGCTGCTCGTGCGCGGGGTTCTCAGTCGCATTGGTGAGGGCGACCACGATCGCCTCAGCGCCGTTATCGACGAGCTCGCGCACCATCTGCCGCACGTCTTCGCGCACCATCGGCACGAGAATTTCGCCCACCGAATCGACCCGCTCTTTCACCGAGCGCACGAGGTTGCGCGGCACGATCGAGTCGGGGCGCTCAGCATCAGCCATGTCGCCCTGTTTGACGCCGTCAAGCCCGACACCGTAGCCCTTCGAGCGAGAAATGTGAATCGTGTCTTCAAAACCGTGCGTCACGATGGCGCCCACCCGGGGGCCCTTGCCCTCAATGAGCGCGTTTGTGCCAAGCGTCGTTGCGTACCGCACCGAATCGACCTCGCCGAGCACCGCTTCGCGGCTCAGCCCGGCCCTGGTGCACGCGTTGTCGAGCGCTGCGTTGAACCCAAGGGCTAGGTTGTGGTGCGTGGTGAGCGATTTTGACTCGATGTAAATGTCGTCCCACACAAAGAAGCAGTCGGTGAAGGTGCCACCAATATCTACAGATATGCGTTTCATGGTTTTCTCCGATCAGTTTTCTCGTGCGGCGGTGTCAAATTTGGCGCGCAGGTCAGCGACCGCGTTCTCGCCCGGGCCGTAATTCACGACGAGATCAGGGTTCTTGCCAGAGGTTTGCCAGCGGGCGCGCAGATCGTCAATGTCCCAGATCATGTCGACCGTCGGTGGGTGGCCCGGTGGCAGGTACTCAGCCTCGAGCTGGGTCGCGCATCCCGGGCAGTAGAACTCGAGAATGCGACAGAATGTCGGGTCGGGCGAGAATGTATATTCGTACTTCTCGGGGTCGATGACCGGCGGGTGAATTTCTTCGGGGTTGCGGTCATAGACCAGCGTGCCCTCTTTGTAGTTGCCCCGAGCGTTACCGAGATCGTGCCCGCAGAGGCGGCACAGCCAGCGTTCGCTATCGAGGTCTATGAGCAGATATTCCGTCATGGGAACTCGCATGGATTTGTCCTTTACCTTCGTCGTTGAATGTATGGGGGAATGAATTAGGCGCGATCGTTCAAGATCAGGTCGCCCGTGTTTGAAACCGTGAAGTGCCACCCCTCTGGCACGCGTGCCGTGAAGAAAGGGCCCTCAACAATTGCTGGTCCCTGACCCGAGGCGCTCTCGGGCTGGTTCTCGAGCACGTACACCGGAGCGGCAGAGATGCCCTGGCTCCCGAGCAGATTGCGCTCGCCGTCGGGGGTTGCGGCAACACCACCAATGGGTGTCGACGCGCTGATCGCTGGATGCTGCAGCACGTAGCACGCACGCAACTCGAGCACCCGGCGTTGGCCTTCGGCAAGCGCGTCTTCAACCTCAACGTCATCGTCCTGCGCCAGTCGCGCGTGTTCGCTACCGTCAGCGTTCTCGATAATGACGCTCCAGGTGAGGTCACACTCGTCGAGGTCGTAGCCCTCTTGGAACATGTACCGTTCAGCCTTCGCGAGCAGCGACACTTGCGCTTCAGCGATCTCGTCGACCGATGCGCCAGTGATGTCGGCCTCATAGGTCTGCGCGATGTCAGAGTAGCTGATCCCAAACGCCGAGAAGACAGCAGCGAGACGCGGGATAATGACCTGCTTCACACCCACCGCTCGCGCCGCGAGGCACGCGCTCATCGGGCCGCCGCCACCAAACGCCGCGAGCGTCGTGCGGCCGTCAGACCTCACCTGCTCGGCAAACGCTTCGGCGATTCTTGCCGCGTGGGCCTGCTCGAGTCGCAAGAGTGCTTCTTCGAGAGAAATACCGAGCGGATCCGCGATATTTTTCTGAATCACCTGACGCGAGCGCTCAGGGTCGAGTCGCAGCTCACCATTGAGATAGGTTGCGGGATCGAGCACCCCGAGCAGGAGGTTCACGTCGGTGATCGTCGCCTCGGTGCCACCGAAGCCGAAGCATGCGGGGCCGGGAGCCGCGCCGACGCTCTCGGGGCCGACCGTGATCTCACCGTCAACAACCCGCAGAATCGAGCTGCCACCCACACCCGAAGAGCGCACGTCACTGAGCTCGAACGAGATCGGAATCCCGCCGACCTGCCCACGCCGGTCAGTCGCGATGCGCAAATCTTCAACCGCACCCACGTCAGTGGTGGGGCCACCCACGTCGATCATGAGCACGTGATCGAAGCCGTACGATTCAGCAAGCGCACGGGTACCCTCGAGCCCACCACGGGGGCCTGACGAATACGTTTTCAACGCCACCGACTTCGCGACGCGAGACGACGAGCCATCATTGCGATAGATGAGCAGTGGCTTCTTCACCTTGTGTGCCCTGAGGCGATGCTCGGCGCTGTAGAGGAAGCGCTCGAGGGTGGGATGCAAGAAACTATTGAGAATCGCTGACCACAGGCGCCTCGTGTGCTCAGCATCGACCGTGAACTCAGACGAGAAAAGCACCGGTACTGAACCGAGCAGGTGACGCGGGAATCGGGTGAGGAAGATGTGTTTGTAAGCCTTCTCAACCTCGACATCTTCGAACGCGACGATGAGGCGCTCGGCTCCCGCCGTGGTGAGCGTGTTGATCGCTTGCACGAGCTCTGCGTCAGCATCGGCCGCATTCGGGTCAACCACCGCCACCTTGCTGCCGATGAGATCGGTGAACAGTGACGTGGTTTCGTCACTGAACTGCAGCTTCTCGGCAAGTGACGCGTCATCGGTAATGATGCCGATGCTCGGCCCCTTACGCTCGATGAGCGCGTTCGTGCCCTGGGTTGACGAGTACCGAATGAGGCTGGTGCGTTGCAGCAACCCGGGCAGATCGCTTTCACCGAGCACCTCAGCTGAGGCTTTCGTGATCCCCGTGAAAAAACACTCTGAGAGATCGGTGGGCGTGGTCAGGGTTTTGGTGTAGAACACCTCAGAATCGCTTGCGACACAGATGTCAGTAAGCGTTCCCCCATTATCAATATTGATCAGATAGGTCATCGGCTGAGCTCCTCTTTGAGTCATGGATTGCGGCTGACGTGAACGAGATATGTCGCCAAGTCGTTGCCGTGATGCACACGCTAATGAAGCGCCCGGGATGGCTCGCAAGGTCTTTCGCGGGTGGATCGGCGGGTGGATCAGTGGGTGGAATGGCAGAAACCACCCGGGTGGTAAACGGGTGGGCGGCGCTGAAGGTGGGTGGGAAAATGCGTGAGGCATTACACTGGAATGCAGCTGATCTTCGTACCTGCACGAAGATCTTTTGTTCGCGAAGCAGACCGACACAAGGTAGTGGTGTGATGTTTCGAATACCCCCAAGCGCATCGACCCGCTTCCAGCCGCCGTTGCCGGTTGCCAGATGGCTGAGTCGACCGCGCATGGATTCGGTGTTTACCCAGGTGAACGATCGACGGTTCACTCTTATTCATGCCCCCGCAGGATTCGGTAAGTCAACCCTCGCGGCGCAATGGCTCGATGCGTTGCGCGACCAGGGGGTGCGCACCGCTTGGCTCTCGCTCGACGCCGACGATGACCGGCCACTCTGGTTCTTAAGCCACCTGCTCGAGTGTTTCAGACGCATTCACCCATCAATCGACGATTCGGCCGCTCGCATTCTCGAAGAACGACCCGAAGATGCCGAAATCTACCTGCTCCCACTGCTCGTGAACGCCGTGCACAGCGTCACTGAGCGCACCGTGGTGGTGCTCGACGACTGGCACGTGGTGCTGAATCCCCGCACCCGGGCGGTGCTCGCCAGGCTCATCGAAGACTCGGGTGACAAACTCGGCATGATTGTGACGAGCCGCACAACCGCGGGATTGCCGCTCGCCAAACTGAGGGTGCAGGACCAGCTGGTTGAGGTTGATCCGCAATTCATTCGCTTTGACACCCAAGAATCGCACCAGTTTCTCGTCGACATTAAGGGCATCAAACTTACCGACACCCAACTCGTCGAACTGCACGGCAAAACCGAGGGATGGGTGGCCGCGCTGCAGCTCGCGTCGCTGTCGCTGCGCAAGCACGCCGACGTGCCGGCGCTACTCACCGAACTCGGCTCACGCCAGCACGGGATCGGCGAATACCTCACTGAGAACGTGCTCGACCTCATTGACCCCCGCTTGCGCGAATTTCTGTTGCGCACCTCGGTGCTCACACGCATGAACGTCGAACTCGCGAGGCTTCTGTCAGAACAGCCCGACGCGGGCGACCTGCTCGTTGACGCCCTGAGCGGTGACCTGTTTGTGCAGCGCCTGGGCGAGACAGGCGGGTGGTACCGCTACCACCACCTCTTCAGAGACTTCTTGCTCGAACACCTCACCCTTGAATCACCCGAACTCGTTGCCGGGCTGCACGCGAAGGCCGCGAAATGGTACCGCGACAACGGCATGCTCGTGCAAGCCGTCGACCACGCGATGCAGGCGGGCGAACACATGTTTGCGATCGAGGCGGTCGAGGCCGAAGCCATCAGACTCGTCGAACACTCGCGCATGTCGACCTTGCTCGCCCTCGTCGAAAAACTTCCCGCCGACGAAATACAGAGTCGCGCCGGGCTGCAACTCGCGATCGCGTGGGCTTACTGCCTGCTGCACTTCTCGCGCGAGGCCGACCAATCGCTCACCCTGCTCGATGCCGCCGTGCAGCACGACCCCTCGCTCAGCGGCGCCGGTCGTTTTCGCCTGCAACGAGAAGCGCTCGTCGTGCGCGAGTGTCTCGAAATGTATCAGGACAAGGTGACGCCGGACGACCGCCTGCAACGTGACGTGCTCGACGAGGCAGAACGGCTTGACCCCTGGACGGTGTCGGTCGCCGCCAACGTGCTCACCTTCTTCGAAATCAACCGCAACCGCGGGGCTGAAGCCCAAGAGATTCAGCGCTGGGCTGAACAGTACCACCGCAACGTCGTCGGCAGCTTCAGCGAAGTGTATGGCTCTTGCTTTGCAGGGCTCATCTCGTTTCACGACCTCGACATGCCGCAGGTGAAACACCACTGGGAGCACGCGTTCGAGGTCGGCACGAAACGCTCGGGCCGCCAGTCGCACGCTGCCCGGCTCGCACTTGGACTCATCGGCAAACTGCACTACCACCTGGGCGACCTCGACGCAGCCGAGGGCATGTTCGAAGAAACACTGCTCATCGGGCACCGTGCCGGCGTGGTCGACTTCATGTTCCCGGTCTATGAATCACTCGCGTTCATTCGCATGCAGCGGGGTGACCGTAAGGGGGCCCTCGCAGTGATTGAAGCCGGTGAGCGCGCCGGGCACGAACTCTCACTCGTGAGACTCTGGGCCCGTATGGCCACCACCCGCGCAAAACTCGGGCTCGAAGCGCCGCCACCCCGGGCGCCCGCGGGTGCCAGTGAGCGCGAACTCGAGTTTTTGCGTGACGAACTCGTGAGATTCGACCTCGCGCTCGCGATGCACAGCTTTTCGTGTGAAGAGTCTGCAGACCTCGTGCACCGTGCCGAACAGCTACTTATTCGCAACCGCACTCAGGGCAACCGATTTCAAGCACTGCGTGACCAAATCATGCTTGTGGGTGCGCTAGAGATGATGGGGGCTGGCGAGCAAGCCGAAGAGCTGCTCGCAGAAGTGCTTCCTGTATGCGAGGCGAGCGGCATGGTGCAGGTGCTGCGTGAGGGCGGCGAGCAGGTGCGCCAGGTCGCGCAACGCATCGCGCCGGCCCGGCTCGTGTCAGCACTGTGGATGAGCGAGGTGTGGCCCGTAGATCGCATCGAAAGTGGGCACGCGGGAGCCACCGCACCGGTCCTGACATTGCCCACCCCCGACCCCGCGAAATTTACCCTGCGCGAACGCGAAATTTTGAAACTCATCGATGCGGGGCACACGAACCGTGAAATTGCCGACGAACTCTTTCTCGGTGTGAACACCATCAAGTGGTACTTGCAAAAGCTGTACCGCTCATTTGGGGTGTCAGACCGCGACGAATGCGTGCAACGGGCGAAAACACTCGAGGTAATCACCGGGTGATGGCGGCGGGTGACGGCGCCAATTGTATCAGCGGTTTGCGAGAGTCACCCGAGTTCTTTCATAAGGAGAATACACAGATGCAACAGGATATGGCGCAAGACACGTTTGCGGCGCTCTGGAACGACCGGGTCACGGCTACCCCAGACCGACAGTTTCTCGTGTTTCAAGATGTGAACGGGACAGTGACCGAATGGAGCTATGGCGAGTTCGACCTCGTGGTCGCGAATGCACGGGCGCTCTTTGCGCGGCACGGCGTGGGGCACGGGCAAGCGGTGCACGTCGTCCTCAAAAACAGCCCCATCTTTGTGGCACTGTGGCTCGCCTGTGCGACGTCGGGCAGCGTGTTCGTTCCCGTTGATCCGGGTTCATCTGAACAAGACCTCGGGCGCCAGATCGATCGCATCAAGCCAACCCTCGGTATCTGCTCCCTCGCTGGGCAGAGCACCTACGAGGCGGCAGCGAGTGCGCGGGGTATCAATGTCGTGTGCTTCACTGAAACCCCAGACGACGTTGCGGTGTCTGGGGGTGCGGTGCTCGCCGATCTGCCTGATGCGGGTGGGGAGTCGGGCGCGATCCGCCGCCGAGACCGCCTCGCGGTGATGTTCACCTCGGGCACCACCTCTCAGCCCAAGGGTGTCGTGCTCACGCAAGCGAACTATCACACCGTCGCCGAGCAGATGGCCGCGCTTGCCGAGCTGCGCGAAGACCACCGGTGGTATGTGACGCTGCCCCTCTTTCACGCCAACGCACAGTACTACTGCATTTCGCCAGCGATTTTGGTCGGCGCGAGCATTGCCATTACCGCGGCGTTCAGTGCGAGCCGATGGATCGCCGAGGCACAGAAACTGGGCGTGACGCACGCGAGCTTGTTTGCGGCTCCGATCCGCATGATTCTTGGGCGCACCCCGCACGATGCGCCGCAGCTCGCGCTCGAGCACGTGTGGTTTGCGCAGAACCTGGGCGGCGAACACTACACGGCGTTTGAGAAGCTTGTCGGGGTGGCGCCCCGGCAGATTTATGGGATGACCGAGACCGTGACCGTGGTAACCGCAAACCCTGTGCTCGCCCCTCGGCCAGACCGCATCGGGTCGGTCGTGCCTGGCAAGCGCATTCGCGTGACCGACCCTGAGACGGGGGCCGAATGCAGCGGATCACCCGGCGTGCTCGAAGTCGCTGGCATCCCTGGTGAAGACCTGTTTCTCGAGTACTTCGAAGACTCCGAAAAAACCTCGCTCGCGTTCGATGCTCGGAGCGATCGCGACGTCTGGTTCTCGACCGGAGACCTCGTCGAAGTCTGCGATGACGGTGCCCTGCGGTTCATCGGCCGCACTGACGACGTCATCAAGGTCGCGGGCGAAAACGTGAGCCTCTCAGACATCGAGGCTGCCGTGGCGCAAGCCCCCGGGGTGCTCGAAGCCGCCGTGCTCAGCCAGCCAGACCCCATTCGCGACGTCGTTCCGGTGGCGTATGTGGTGCCGAAGGACGCGGGGGATCCGCCGTCAATTGCGGCTCTCGATGACTGGGCCGTTGAGAACCTCGTGCCGTCGGCCCGACCACATGCATGGCACCTGATCGCTGAACTGCCGCGTACCAGCGTCGGCAAGGTGAAACGCTTCGTGATGCGAGACGCGCCTGCCGCTGAACACAGAGAGTAGTGAACCACCATGTCACTTGTGAACGAATTTGGAACAGACATTCTGCTTACTGGCTGGGGACACAGCCAGTTCGGGAAACTCGCGGAGCACACGCTCGAGACGCTCATCGTCGAGGCCGCCCGCGATGCCATCGACGACGCTGGGATCGATCCCGGCGAAATCGACGAAATCTATCTCGGGCAGTTCAACTCGGGGCTGTGGCCACTCGCCTTTGCCTCGTCGCTCGCGCTTCAGATTTCAGACGAACTCGGAAACGTGCCCGCCACCCGGGTCGAAAACGCGTGTGCTTCGGGGTCGGCCGCATTTCAGCAGGGCGTGAAATCGATTCTCGCCGGCACCGCCCGCACCGTGCTTGTCGTCGGAGCTGAAAAGATGACCCACGCTCCGGCCTCACAGATCGGCGAGGCGCTGCTCGGCGCTGACTACGAACTCGCCGGCGGCGAATCGGTGACCGGGTTCGCGGGGCTTTTCGCTGACACCGTGCGCGCTTACGAAGATCGGTATGCTGCGGTCGGCGAGGCGATGGCGCACATCGCGGCAAAAAACCATACCAACGGTGCACTGAACTCTTACGCACACCTCAAACAAGAGCTTTCGTTCGAGTTCTGCAACACGGTGTCAGAGAAGAACCCAGTCGTGGCTGATCCGCTTCGCCGTACCGACTGCTCGCCCGTCTCAGATGGTGCCGCGGCGGTGATTCTGCGCAGCGAACCCTCACCTGGCGCGAAGCACGACCCGGTGCGCCTCGAAGGGTTCGGTCAAGCCAACGATTTCTTGCCCAAAGAGAAGCGGGACGCGACGGCCTTTGCCGGCACCACCGCAGCGTGGGAGCGTGCCCTCAAGATGGCCGGAGTGACCCGCACAGATCTCGACTTTGCCGAGGTGCACGACTGCTTCACCATCGCAGAACTCGTCGTCTATGAAGCGATCGGGCTCACACCGCGGGGTCAGGGCGCGCGGGTGCTCACCGAGGGAACGGTGTATCGGGACGGATCATTCCCGATCAACCTTTCTGGCGGCCTCAAATCGAAGGGCCACCCTGTCGGCGCGACCGGCGTCTCGCAACACGTCGTCACGGCAATGCAGCTGAGCGGAACCGCCGGTGCGATGCAACTGCCCGGTGCCCGTCGCGCCGCGGTGCACAACATGGGAGGCATGGCGGTCGCGAACTACGTGAGCGTGCTCGCCGCGGTCTAGGGTGTGTCTGTTAATTATTGAGCAGGTGCTCTGTCGTCGTTGAGGCATGTCTCGTTTTCTACTTCTTTCAGATGCTCAATGGGAACTGATTTCTGAATTGGCCTGGTTTGGGTTCCGATCTTTCAACACGGAAAGATGGGACACACGATGGCAAAGAAATACGATCAAGACTTCAAAGAGCGTGCGCTCCGCATGCTCGCCGAAGCGCTGCCAGAGCATGCGAGTATGCACGCGGCGAGTAACCACCTCGGTAAACTCCTCGGCGTCTCGCCCGACACGCTGCGGGTTTGGCATAAACAGACCCAAATCGACTCGGGTGCGCACCCTGGTGTAACGACTGACATGGCCGAAGAAAATCGTCGGCTGCGCCGCGAGGTTACTGAGCTGCGTAAAGCAAACGAGGTACTCAAAGCTGCGAGCATATTTTTCGCGAAGGAGCTCGACCAGCCACGATCGAAATGATCAGATTCATCGATGAGTATCG
>JAAZHL010000253.1 GCA_012510755.1 Leucobacter sp. | reverse complement strand
GTCATGGTCACCGCTTACGATTTTGCGGGCGCGAAGGCTGCCGACCGCGCGGGCGTCGATATGGTGCTGGTCGGTGATTCGGGTGCGCAGGTCGTGTTGGGGTATGAAAGGACCGCACGCGTGACGGTCGATGAGATGCTGATGCTGAGCGGCGCAGTGCGGCGAGGAGTGCAGAAAGCCTTCATGGTGTGCGATCTGCCGTTCGGGTCAACGGAAGTGTCTGACGCTCAGGCAATCGAGACGGCCGTGCGATTCGTGCGAGAGGCCGGTGCAGACGCGGTGAAGCTTGAGGGGGGCAACCCTGATCGATTGAGTCGCATCCGTGCGATCGTCGGGGCGGGTGTGCCAGTGGTGGCACACCTTGGTCTCACCCCGCAAACTGCGACCATGCTCGGCGGGCTGCGCGCCCAGGGTCGCACCGTCGAAAGCGCGCGCAAACTGGTGACCGAGGCTGTCGCAGTCGAAGAAGCTGGGGCTTGCGCGCTGGTCATCGAAGCCGTGCCCAGTGAAGTCGCGGCGGTGGTCACCCCGAAGCTCACCATTCCGGTCATCGGCATCGGTGCGGGCCCTGCAGACGGCCAGGTATTGGTGATGCACGATCTGTTGGGCGTCACTGAGGGCAAACTCCCCACCTTCGTGAAACAATTCTCGAACCTCGGCGAAGAAATCACCACCGCAATTCAGGCGTATGCTGCAGAAGTGCGAACGGGTGCCTTCCCGGGCCAAGAACACCAATACAAGAGCACCCCTGATGCGGTGGCCGCGGCTCAAGCGGCAGCAAGCGAGCTCGGCCGGTAAGCCGCGCCTCAGTCATCTCGCGACGAGTCAGCAGATATTAAGTAGCTGCGAGTGGTGGGTGAATCAGCAGCTCAGACCGCTCGTGCAAATACTGTTCGAGCGTCACCGCGCCAGTAATCTGTGCACCCGCTCGCCAACGCACCCGCACCCTGCCATCTGAAAACCCCAGCGGGCTGTCACCGCCGAGCGCCTGAATCGCACCCGTATCGAGCGGTAATGGTGTCGCGTCATAGTTGACCACGGTGCCCTCGGAATAGCCGCCACGCAGCGCCGCCGCGGCGATGTCACGGCGGTGCTCAAGCGACTGCGACTGGTAGCCCTCGCGGCCACGTTCACGCGACCGAGTCGCTGACCCCGCCGCCCAGAGGCTCGCATCAGTCGCAAGCAGCAGCACCCCGAGCCGCCACACTTCGCCGAGCGGGCGCATCGTGGCAGGGCCTCGAAAGATCACCAACCGCTTCGTCGCGGGCAAAAACTCGGCGAGTGCCTCGGTACGCACCACCGCCTCACTCAGTGCGGCCGCAGTGTCGCGGCAGAGGCGGACAAGCTCGTCGTCGCCCACCCCAGGGTGGTGTCCAGAGTCTTCAGCCATCACCTGCTCAGTGTATGTGAGGCCACACACTTTTGGCTCGGTGGCTAGCGTAAGCTTACGTGGTGCCAACTCCCAGTCAGGCCGCGGCCGCGGCTGAAAGAAGCGCCACTATTCGTGCAGTTCTGCTCGTACTGGTTGGCGCTATCGGCATGCAGATTTCTGCTGTGCTTGCGATGAGCCTCTTTGACAGGCTCGGCGTGATGCAGGTCAGTAGTCTGCGTTTTGCGCTCGCCGCAATTGTGCTGCTCATTGTATTTCGACCCCGCTTGCGGGGACGCAGCCGCCGCGAATGGCTCGGTATCATCTTGTATGGCGTTGCGCTCGCAGCAATGAACGTGTCACTGTATCTCGCAATCGATCGCATCCCCCTTGGCATCGCCACAACCATCGAGTTTCTTGGACCGTGTCTGGTCGCGCTCGCCGCGTCTCGCCACAAGGGTGACGTGTTGCTCGCAGTGGCCGCGCTCGGCGGGGTCGCGCTGATCGCGGGACTCGGTGGGCCGCTCGACCTGCTCGGCATGGTGTTCGCCGCCATTGCGGCGGCGTGCTTTGGCCTCTACACCGTGCTCGCGGCCAAGATCGGCAAGAGCAGCAGTGGCATCGCCAGCGTGGCCCTTTCAGTGAGTGTGGCCGCCATCGTCACCCTGCCGATTTCGGTGTCCGCGGCACCCCAGGTGCAGCCAGCGGACTGGGGAATTCTGTTGACCTCAGGAACGATCGGCATGGCGCTGGCTATCGTCGTCGACACGCTCGCCGCGCGGCTCACCTCAGCACGGGTGCTCGGGGTGTTCTTTGCCTTTGACCCAATGGTGGGCACCATTCTTGGGGTGCTCTGGCTCGGGCAAGTGCTCACGCTGTCGGCCTTCGCAGGTATCGCGCTCGTCGTCTTTGCCGGTGCCGGCATCGTGTGGCTGGCAGGACGAAGAGAGACTACCTACACGTAACCCCATTTCGACTGTCAACAAGGTCTGCACGCAAATAGACTGGAGCTGTGTCAGTGAATGAGGCAATCGAGACGTTCGAGATCGAACGCAAATATGAGGTGACCGACGGCGCTGTGTGGCCCACACCAGCGCAGTTTGCCGACCTCGGGTTCAGGCTTGGTGCCACTGAACGTCACGAACTCCATGCGAGCTATTTCGATACGCCGACAGGCGACCTCGCGGCGCAGCGGGTCGCAGTGCGTAGGCGAGTGGGCGGCAAAGACTCGGGTTGGCACCTGAAACACAAGGGCGAAGAAGGTGCGCGCGAGCTGCTGTGGCCGCAATCAGACGACATGCCCGAAGGCTTACAACGAGAACTCGAACACCGCATCGGTGCGACAGCGGTGACCGCGATTGGCCCGATTGCCACGCTGCAGACCGTGCGTCTCACCGCCGTGCTCTACGACGAGAGCGACGCGGCGCTTGTCGAACTTGCCGACGACCGCGTCGATGCACGCAATGAACTCACAGGCGGCAAGCAACAGTGGCGCGAATGGGAGGCAGAACTGCTGCCACCAAGCGATGCCGCAGTGCTCGACGAGATCGAACCCCTGCTTGTGGCTGCGGGTGCGACCCGTGTGCGGGGCACCTCAAAGATTCAACGAACAATGGCAGGGCAGTAATCATGAGCGACAAAAACAAAAAACGGGCTGACAAGCCACAGGTGAGTCCAGAAGCACGCCGCAAACAGGTGATTGTTGGCATTGTCATGGGCGCGATTGTGGGTGTGGTGATAAGTCTGCTGACCCAGTTCTGGCTGTGGCTGCCAGCAGGTGTAGCACTCGGCCTGGCAACAGGCGTGATCATGAAGCCGCCGCAGAACTAACGCGATCCTTTTCGATATCGCTCTCATATTCACGTACAACGAGGTGCCTGATGCAAACTATATTTGAAAAGAACCCACCCGCGCAGTGGGCGATCGACCAATCGCTCGCTGACACGAAGCGTGCCTGTTTTTGGATCGATGATGTGGCCGCCACCGCCGCGCGGTATGAGCCTCTGCGCACCTCGCGGTTCGCCGACGATGTCGTCGTGGGCGGCGGATATGCGGGCTTGTGGACCGCGATCAAGCTCAAGACACTGCACCCCGAACGCCAAGTCGTGCTGCTCGAGGCGAAGCGAGTCGGCTGGGCGGCGTCGGGGCGCAACGGCGGGTTTTGCGAGGCGAGCATCACACACGGTGAACCCAACGCTGAGTCGCGGTGGCCCGACGAAACCGATCAGTTGCGTCGACTCGGGTACGAGAACCTCGACGCCATCGAACGTTTCATTAACGAGCATCACCTCGACGTCGAGTTTGAACGCACGGGTCAACTCTCAGTGGCGAACGAACCGTATCAACTTGACTGGTTGGGTGAGAGCGCCGACCCTCTCGTCGAGACTCTCGACACCGCGCAGGTGCAGGCACGCATCGCCTCGCCCACGTTCCTGGGTGGTGAATTCTCGCCGCGCGAGAACGCGAACCTGCACCCGGCAAAGCTTGCCGCCGAACTTGCCCGGCACGCCGCCTCCATCGGCGTCGACATCTACGAGCACTCACGGGTGCTGCACTTGAGCGGCCAGAGCGACGAACCGCTCGTACTCGAAACTGAGGCTGGCACGGTCACTGCCGACCGGGTGGCCCTGTGCACGAACGTGTTTCCGTCGCTGCTCAAACGATTCACCTTTCACACCGTGCCTGTCTACGATTACGTGCTGATGACTGAACCATTGAGCGACGAACAACTCGCATCGATCGGGTGGCAGGGCCGTGAGGGGCTCGCTGACATGGCCAACCAGTTCCACTACTCCAGGCTCACCCGCGACAACCGAATTCTGTGGGGAGGCTACGACGCGGTGTACTTCGCGGGTGGCCGCATCAGAAACGAATACGAAGACCGAATCGAGAGCCATCGCAGGCTTGCGAGCCACTTCTTTACGACGTTTCCGCAGCTCGCCGGAGTGAAATTTACGCATCGTTGGGCGGGGGTGATCGACACGTCGCCCCGGTTCTGCGCGATCTGGGGGCAGGCTTACGGCGGGCGTGTGCAATACGTCGCAGGTTTCACCGGGCTCGGTGTCGGTGCCACACACTTTGCGGCAGATGTGATTGTTGATCGCCTGGATGGTCGTATGACCGAACGCACCGAACTGGCGATGGTGAAAGAGATACCGCTGCCGTTTCCGCCAGAGCCGCTCGCGAGCGCCGGTATCCAGCTCACGAGGTGGTCGCGCGATCAGGCCGACCACAGCGGCGGCAAGCGAAACATTTTGCTGAAGACTCTCGACGCCCTTGGTCTGGGCTTCGACTCGTAATGGTGTTGGATAGATCGTGTAGTGACGAGGAGGGCCTAATGAGTCAGCTGCTTCCTGAGGGATTAAACGGTGTGGTGCACGGTCGGGGCGCCATCGTGTCGCTCGAGCCCGTGCCCGAAAGTGAGGTCGACTATGGTCAACCGCGGGAAGGCGCTCTCGAGCTTGGCCCCATTGGGGGCTGCGAGACGGGCATCTGGGAGTTGCGCGACGGCGCCGTCATCGACACTGAGGTCGACGAGGTGTTCGTCGTTATTTCTGGCAGTGCCACGATCAGGCTGCTCGACGAGGGGCGCAGCGTGGACGTGAAGACCGGCGATGTGATGCGGCTGACGGCTGGCACGAAGACGAGATGGATCGTCAAGGATCACATCCGTAAGGTGTACGTCGCAGCTTCGTAGCGCGCAGCCTTGTCCGGGGTCGGGACGACCCCGGCATGGTCTCGCGGCGCAGCCCAGAAATGGGCTTCGCTTTGAGCTCGGCCTGCACATCCGTAAGGTGTACGTCGCGGCTTCGTAAACGCTTCTTTCGCGTGCGCTCTTTCTGTGAACTGCCTGTGAGCGCTAGAGTCTTTCTCAGTGTGTCCACAGAGCTCTAAGGAGAGCCACAGATGAGTATGAGCTGGAAGCAGCATGGTGACGGCAAGACGGTCGCACCCGACGCTATCGTGTTGCCCGAAGAACGGTTGAGCTGGCCGAAGACCATCGGTTTTGGCGCGCAGCACGTGGTGGCGATGTTCGGTGCCACGTTCTTGGTGCCGCTGCTCACCGGGTTTCCCCCGTCTGCCACCCTGTTCATCTCGGGCCTCGGCACCCTGCTGTTTTTGGCGCTCACGGGAAATCGGCTGCCGAGCTACCTGGGTTCGTCGTTCGCGTTTCTCGCGCCGATCGGCGTAGCCACTGGGGCGGGTCTTGGCGGTGATGCGCCGGGCGCTGAGGGCCTGGCGCGGGCTTCCTTCGGCATTCTGGCCATCGGCGTGCTGATGACACTCGTGGGCATTATCGTGCATCGCTTCGGAACTGGCTGGATCAACGCCCTCATGCCACCCGTGGTCATGGGTGCGATCGTCGCGCTCATCGGCTTCAACCTGGCCCCGGTCGTGAAGAGCAACTGGAATGCCACTGACAACTCGGGCTGGGTCGCACTCATCACGATCACCGCGGTGCTGCTCATCACGGTGGTGTTTCGCGGCTTGCTCGGGCGTCTGTCGATCGTGCTCGGCATGGTCGTTGGCTACATTGCAGCGGTGCTCATGGGAGAGGTAGATTTTTCGGGCGTCGAATCGGCTGCGTGGATCGGGCTGCCCGAGTTCCACCTGCCAGGCAACCCCTTCAACGACGTTTCACTGTGGTGCCTGCTGCCAATGTTCTTGCCTGTTGTGCTCGTGTTGATCGCTGAGAACGTGGGTCACGTGAAGAGTGTGGGGCTGATGATCAACCGTGATCTCGACCCGGTCACGGGTCGTGCGCTGTTGGCAGACGGTGTGTCGACGATGCTCGCCGGCTTTGGTGGCGGCTCGGGCACCACCACGTATGGCGAGAACATTGGCGTCATGGCAGCGACCCGCGTGTATTCGACGGCCGCATATTGGGTCGCGGGTATCTTCGCAATGTTGCTTGGCTTCTCACCGAAGGTGGGCGCCTTGATTTTCTCGGTGCCAGCGGGCGTGCTTGCGGGCGTGACCATCGCTCTCTATGGCCTGATTGCCTTGATCGGTGTGAAGATCTGGATCGACCACAAAGTCGACTTCACAAAACCTATTAACCAATTCACCGCGGCAATTGCCCTCGTTATTGGCATCGCTGACTTTGGGCTCGTCATCGGGTCTGAGGCGAACCCCGTGGTCTTCAACGGCATCGCGCTCGGCACGATCGCGGCAATCGTCGTTTACCACGTGATGGCGTGGGTGCTGCGGGTTCGTGGCGTTGGCGAGCCGGCCCCTCCGATCGCAGAGTAGGGCATTCGGTTCGCGCGGGGCTGAGGTGCGATGCGGCGCGTTGCAGTGCTTGTCTCGTAGCCTGCACGGGTCGACTTTGAGTCTGCGTGCAGCACACTCTCGGCGGCGCGCCGCGCAATTTCCGTGAATTTGTGCGTGCGCCGCTTATGGTGACGGTGTGTGGAGTGTGGATCGTCGCCGACGTCAAGGCGAAGCAGCAGTAGGGCCAGACACGGCCGCAGGCTCGACTGCGCCCATCACCGAGG
>JAAZHL010000252.1 GCA_012510755.1 Leucobacter sp. | reverse complement strand
GTCATGGAGCGCCTGTACACACTCTCGATGGAGGCTGCGAAAGACCCCTCTTGGGAGCGTGTGAAGGCTCGTCTCGAGTGGCTGATGGCTGATCCGAGCATGGTGACCCCCGACCTGATTCGTGTGCGCCAGCGTATCTTCGAGCAGCCCGACTGGGAGATGGCTTGCCGAATGAACATGGCTTTGCAAGATCTTGAAACGCGCAAGCGCAACATGCTGAGCGATGACGACCTGCGCGCGATCGAGGTGCCGGCTCTCGTGTTGTGGACGACAAAGGATCCGTCGGGTCCGGTCGACGAGGCACGCCGCATCGCGGGCCTCATTCCGAACGGTGAGCTTGCCGTGATAGAAGAAGCCGGTCACTGGCCGCAGTACGAAAAGACTGAAGAATTCAACCGGGTTCACCTCGAGTTCTTGCTTCGCGAGAAAGGCAACTAAACATGCAATCACTTCAAGGCGCAAAGACGGCGCTGCTCATCGTGCACATGCAGAATGACATCGCGAACCCCGAGGGAGCCTTCGGCGGGTTCTTTGCTGAAGAGTCCAAGCGCAACGGCACCGTCGAAAAGGTGGGGTCACTCATCGAGATCGCACGTGCGGCGGGGGCGAGCGTCGACTACGCGGTGATCGGCTTCGAGCCAGGTTACCCCGAGCTCGTGCCGAACGTGCCGCTCTTGGCCATGGTGAAGCAGTTCGGTGCAGCCGTCAAGGGCACCACTCAGACCGAGGTCATTGCCGAACTGTCGCCACGCGACGGTGAACTCGTGTTGGCGCACAGCCGCACCTCACCGTTTCAAGACAGCCCACTCGACCGCTACTACCGTTCCAAGGGCATTGAAACCGTGATCGTGTGCGGCATTGCCACAAACGCCTCGGTCGAAGACGCGGCACGCAGCGCCGCCAACCTCGGGTATCGCACCATCATCGCCTCAGACGCATCGTCGGCGGCCACCTTGGCGGCACACGAAGCAACGCTGGAGAGCTTCGGCCTGTTTGGCGAGATCGCAACCAACGACGAACTTCAGGCAGCTTTCGCGGCCTGAATCTGACCTACACAACCCACAAGAAAAGAAGAAGGAACGAAATGGCAAAAATTTCTGACGGGTATGACCCGGGTCCCGGCATTTCGCATGCCGGCTCGATCAGCCTTGGCACGAAAGACATCGAGAAGTCGCTCTGGTTCTTCCGCGATGTGCTTGGCATGGAAGAAGTTGAGCGAGACGGCAACGTAGCCTACCTGCGTGCATACCAAGAGCTGCGGCACCACTCGCTGGTGTTGCGCGAGCAAGACGAAGCGGTCGTGAACGCATTCAGCATGCGCACCCGGCGCGCGCAAGACGTCGAGCTGTTCTACGAGCACTTGCAGCGTGAAGAGATCGAAGCGGTTGAGATTCCCGCGGGCACTGAGAAGGGCCGCGGTACCGCCGTCCGCTTTCTATTGCCTGGCGGCGAGCACCCATTCGAGTTGTACTTTGATATGGACAAGACCGAGGCGCCAGAAGAGATTCAGTCGCGTCTGCCGTCCAACAGCTCGACGCGACGCGGTCTCGGTGTGCGGCGTCTTGACCACTTCAATGTGCAGACCTCACCTCAGACGATCAACCAGACTGAGCAGTGGGCACGTGAGCACCTGGGCCTGAAACGACGCGAGTTCGCATACTTGCCCGATCACCCGGGCACGCTCATGGCATCGTGGACCTCTGTGTCGTCGCAGATGCATGACGTGGCCTTTGTCGCGAACCGTCTCGAAAAGACCGGTCAGATGCACCACGTGGCATACAACCTCGAGAACATGAGTGACGCGCTCACGGCAGCAGATATTCTGCGTGACCTTGATGTCTCGTTCGGTGTTGGCCCCGGTAAGCACGGCATTGGGCAGGCGATGTACCTCTACGTGCACGACCCAGGGTCAGACCACCGTGTGGAACTGTATGCCTCCGGTTACCAGATCTTCGATGAGGACTGGGAAGCCATCGAGTGGCGCCCTGAGGACTTCCCTGAAGGCCTCACCTGGTACGGCGATCCCATCGATACGACCCCGGGTAGCCGCGGTCGCGACACGACCGGCACAGCTGGTCTGCGTAACCCACTGCTGTAGCCAACACAACTGAAGGCTGTCTGAGGGGTGTGAACGGATTCACTCTTGTGAACCTGTACACGCCCCTCTTCGCTCTTTCACCGGGCCCGATCGATAGACTGATGCGGTACCTCAAGACCAAAGGATGCCGCAAGCAATGAGCGAGAACACCGCGCCAGACACCGCCGAACTCAGCGAAGAAGAGGTCTTCGAACAAAAGCAGGTGCGTCTCGACAAGCGTGACAAGCTCAACGCTCTTGCCGAGGGGGATCTCGGCGGGGGCGCCTACCCCGTTTCGGTGCCGGTGACGACCACGATTGCTGCCGTTCGCGCGACATGGGCCCACCTAGAAGACGTCGCCGACAGCCAGTCGGGCGAGACCGTCGGCATTGCAGGCCGCGTGGTCTTTCAGCGCAACACCGGCAAGCTCTGCTTCGCGAGCCTGCAGGCGGGCGACGGCACCCGCATCCAGGCGATGGTGAGCTTCGGCGAGGTGGGTGAAGAATCACTCGCGCGATACAAAGAGCTTGTTGATCTCGGCGACCATCTGTTCGTGAGCGGTGAGGTCATCTCGAGCCGACGCGGTGAACTGTCGGTGATGGTCAAAGACTGGCAGATCGCGGCGAAGGCGCTCGCACCGCTGCCAAATATGTATGCCGATCTCAGCGAAGAAACGCGGGTGCGGCAGCGCTACCTCGACCTGATTCAACGCGAGCAGGCTCGCACCAACGTCGTCACCCGCGCCAAAACAATGGCGAGCTTGCGTGAGACGTTCGCCGAGCACGGGTTCATCGAACTTGAAACACCGATGCTGCAGACGATGCACGGTGGGGCTTCGGCGCGACCTTTCGTGACGCACTCAAACGCGTTCGACATGCAACTGTTCCTCCGCATCGCGCCCGAGCTGTTCTTGAAGCGTGCGGTCGTCGGTGGCCTCGAGCGTGTGTTTGAGATCAACCGCAACTTCCGCAACGAGGGTGCCGACTCTACGCACAGCCCCGAGTTTGCGATGCTTGAGTTCTACGAGGCGTACGGCGATTACAATGATGCGGCAGCACTCACACAGTTGCTAATCCAGAACACGGCGCTGAAAGTCAACGCAGGCACCGAGCGCGAGGGCACGCATGTCGTGCGTTGGGCCGACGGCACGCTCTTCGACCTCGGGGGCGACTGGGATCGCATCTCGATGTACGGCACGTTGAGCGAGGCGGCGGGCCGAGAGATCACCCCGCAAACGACTGTTGACGAGTTGCTTGCGCTCGCCGCAGCCGAGGGTGTCGAGGTGAAGCTGCCGAATCACGGCAAGCTGGTCGAAGAGCTGTGGGAGCATTTCGTCAAGGATCAGCTGACGCGCCCAACCTTTGTGATGGACTTTCCTGTCGAGACCAGCCCGCTCACACGTCACCACCGCTCGATCCCGGGAGTGGTAGAGAAATGGGACCTCTACGTGCGCGGCTTTGAGCTGGCAACCGGCTATTCAGAGCTCATCGACCCGGTGATACAGCGTGAGCGTTTCGTGCAGCAGGCGCGTGAGGCGGCTCGTGGCGATGACGAAGCGATGGGCGTTGACGAAGAGTTCTTGCGTGCGCTTGAGCACGGCATGCCACCCTCGGCTGGCGTTGGTATGGGCATGGATCGCCTGCTCATGGCGCTCACTGGCCTCGGTATTCGCGAGACCATTCTCTTTCCGCTCGTTAAATAAGCCAAGGGGTACGAGACGCATT
>JAAZHL010000251.1 GCA_012510755.1 Leucobacter sp. | reverse complement strand
TTGTCGGGCTTGCCCTCGGTCTGGCCGGCACACTCATGCAGTCAATCACTCGCAACCCGCTCGCAGACCCTGGGCTCTTTGCCATTAACGCTGGCAGCTCACTCGCTGTCGTGTTTGCAATTGCCGCTCTTGGCATCATCGAGCCCGCAGGCTATATCTGGTTTGCCGTTCTCGGCGCAGCACTCTCTATCGCCATCGCGGCCATCACAGATATGGTGCTCGTCAGCAACGAGGCCGTCTTTTACCAATTTCGATTTTGGTCAGTTGGATCATTGCAAGGGCGCGGGCTTGATGTCGCGCTTACCGTGCTGCCATTCATCGTGCTTGGCGTGATCCTCGCCCTCTGTGTCATTCGACCACTCAACGCAATGGCTCTCGGTGACGAAATGGCAAGAAGTCTTGGAGCTTCGCCTGGCAGTGGCCGCATCGTCTCTGCAGTCGCAGTTGTGTTACTTGCCGGTGCGGCGACCGCAGCTGCTGGTCCGATCGCGTTTATTGGACTGGCGGCGCCGCACATCGTGCGCATGGTGGTTGGTGGCGACCACCGCCTACTTATTCCTGGCGTAATCGTTGTTGCGCCAGCATTTCTTGTGCTCGCCGACTCTATTGGTCGTTGGGTGCTTGCCCCGGCCGAACTGCAGACCGGCCTCGCCGCGGCGTTTGTCGGGGCACCGATCTTTATTATGCTTGTGCGATCGAGGCGGGTGGCGGCGCTATGAAAATCGATCGCTCTCATCTCGTCACGGGCTGGATAGTCAGCTTCGGCACTATCACGCTGCGTGTCTCGCGGCGGGGTGTCATTGTCGGTGGTGTGCTCGTCGCACTCGTGTTGCTCGTCGCTTGGGCTTTACTCATGCACGGCACCCTGCAATTTAGCGCGTCAGAAGTGCTCGCAGCCGTTTTTGGTCAGGGCGAGGATCGCACACTGCGCACCGTGCAAAACCGACGACTGCCACGTCTCATTACCGCATTGCTTGTCGGTGGCTGTCTCGGAGTCGCGGGGGCGGTCTTTCAGAGTGTCTCTCGTAATGCGCTCGCCTCGCCCGACATTATCGGCTTTACTGCCGGTGCTGCGACTGGCGCAATCATTCAGATGATTCTCTTTGGGCCAGACATGTTGCGCACGGCAATTGCAGCAATCATTGGCGGGATCATCGCGTCAGTAGCCGTATATCTTCTCTCGCGACGCGACGGAGCGAGCGGCGGCGTGCGATTCGTGCTCGTCGGCATCGGGGTCGGGGCAATCGCCACGGCCGCATCTGGGCTGCTCATTGTGCAAGCACCGCTGCAAGATGCGACAGCCGCACAGGTCTGGCTGTCTGGCACGCTGAGCGGCCGTGGCTGGCCACACGTGATCTCGCTTCTCATTCTCACCGCAATTACGGTTCCGGTGCTCGCCTGGCTCAGCCAACGACTCACCATGATCGAGATGGGTGACGAGTTAGCAATGGGGCTTGGAGTCGGGGTCGAACGAACCAGAACCATCGCGATAGCCATTGGCGTGCTGCTGACTGCAGTTGCCGTGGCGGCGACTGGGCCCATCGCATTCATCGCTCTCGCCGCACCGCAAATCGCACGCCGGCTCATGAAACGTGGTGCGCTGCCTCTTGCGAGCTCGTTCACGCTCGGCGCGGTGCTTCTCGCCCTCTCCGATCTTCTCTCACAGTGGCTCGAGATCGGGCTTCGCACACCGGTCGGAACCATGACCTCGCTGCTCGGCGGCGTCTACCTCATCTGGCTCCTTGCAAGAAAGGCCTGAACAATGTCAGCGACATCGATACTGCGCGCCGAGGGGGTGCGACTGGGATATGCCGACCGTGTCATCGTCGATGACCTCCACCTCAGCATCGCTGAAGGTGAGTTCACCGTGATTATCGGCCCTAATGCTTGCGGCAAGTCGACCGTGCTTCGAGCACTCGGGCGCATGCTGCGACCGCAGGCAGGCCGGGTTCTGCTGGCCGAACGCGAGTTGCACGAGCACTCGGCAAAAGAAGCGGCAAAACACATCGCTCTGCTGCCACAGTCCCCGCTCGTGCCCGAGGCACTCACCGTCGCAGATCTCGTCGCGCGAGGGCGGTACCCGCATCAGCGCCTCTTGCGGCAATGGTCAAACGCAGACGAGATCGCTGTGCAGAGTGCGCTCGAGCAGGTACAAATGCTCGAGCACGCCGACCGCTTCGTTGATGAGCTCTCTGGCGGCCAACGGCAGCGAGTCTGGATAGCTCTCTCCCTCGCGCAAGAAACACCCATCTTGTTGCTTGACGAACCGACAACCTATCTCGACATCGCGCACCAGATCGAGGTACTCGAATTGTGTGCCGAACTCAACAAGGCGGGCCGCACACTTGTCGCCGTGCTTCACGATTTGAACCTCGCCGCACGCTACGCGACCACGCTCGTTGCGATGTGTGACGGGCGAATCGTTTCGCAAGGCACACCGGCAGACGTGCTCACACCGCAGCTTCTTCATGAGGTTTTTGACCTCGAGGCACGCGTCGTGCCTGACCCAGAAAACGGGTTACCGATGGTCGTGCCACGAGATAGGAGACAACGATGAACACAGGTCGGATGACAACATTTGGTTCGCCTCCATCCGGGGCGGGGGTACGCGAGCTCACGATTCCACCGCATGTGGCACGCCCTGGGCGGGTTGCGCGCACCATCTCACCTGCCGTCGAGGCGCTACGGGCCGACCCCACAACATTAGAAGCTTTTTGGCGCGAAATTACCGACAGTGGCACCCCGCTCATTGAGGGTCAGGGATCAGAACGCATCTATACCTTTCTTTATCGAGGCGAGGCCAAGACGGTCGGTTTGATCACCAACAAGATTGTTGACGACACGACCTTCGAAGACGCCCTGCTCGAGAGAATCGCCGGCACCGATGTGTGGGCCGTGTCTTTGTGTCTGGGGTCGGCATGGCGGGGCAGTTACCAGCTCGCTGTTGTCGACGGGGCACCATCGCACCTGAACGAGGCACAGCTCGCCGTACTTGAGCAGCGTCGCGCACGTTCGCGCGCGGCAACCCCGGCAGACCGGCACCTGTCGATTGATGCGTGGTACGAACTGCTGCGTCACGCTCGGCCAGACGCTCTTGCCCGCGAGCGTGGCATTTCGGGGTCGGTTGCCGCTGGTCCAGATGCGCCCGCCGCGGTCACGCCGGCACGCGCAGCACAACCAGGGCGAATTGTGCCGGTCGAGCAGAGCGACATTTCGGCCTGGTGGTATCTGCCCGCTGATGAGCCCGAACCAGATGGCTGGAACGTGCTCGTCATGGTAGATGGTGACCGATGGATCGAACGTGGCACGTATCTGCTCGATGCGCTCGCTGCGACGGGTGCGTTGCCGCAGACTGCTGTGCTGCTTATCGGGCACGGCGAACTTCTTGAGCGTGTGGCACAACTCACATGCAACCCCGAGTTCATCGATCAAATATGCGACTTGCTTAGCGCACCGCCAAGCGAAGTTGGTCGGGTGACAGCATCTGCAACTCGCACCACTATCACTGGGCAGTCACTCGGCGGCCTCACTGCACTCTATGCACAGTGCCTCGCCCCAGAACGATTCGGAGCCTCAGTGTGTCAATCAGGCTCGTTCTGGTGGCCAAACCCTCGAGGTGGGCACCCCGCCGAGTGGATCACCAAAACGCTTGAGGCCTCAGAAGCCTCGCTCGGCCGCATACACCTTGAAGTAGGCACAGATGAGTGGGTGCTGCTTGAACCCACGAGACGACTGCGCAAGGCGCTTGAGGGCCGCTGCGAGGTGCTCAACTACAGCGAGTTTGACGGCGGTCATGACGCAGCCTGCTGGACGATCTCACTCCCCCGGGCTCTACGAGCCCTGCGCGACGCATGAACCTCACGATCGGGCTCAGCCTGTCTCCAGTGTGGCTGCGAAACGAATTCAATCGCTGCATCAGCTGAGTGCAGGCCGCGCCGGATAGAAGGCAGTCACGGTGCTCGGCGGCACAGAGCACTTCGCGGACAGCGCTGCGGCAGCAACGCGAAAACCCCCGGCGAACCGGGGGTTTCTCACTGTGACCCCAGCGGGATTC
>JAAZHL010000250.1 GCA_012510755.1 Leucobacter sp. | reverse complement strand
GTGCCAGACCATCGCGGTGAGCGATATAGGTTTGAACGACCTTGTCAAGCAGCTCTTGTGACTCACGCGTGATGCCGTGCATCAGGTCTTGGTCGATCAAAATGTAGGGGTCATCGGCAGGGCCGGTGAGAATGGGGTAGGGCCCGCGAATGGCGTTGGGGTCTGGCACATACGGTTTGAATGAATCATCGAGTTGTGTCATCCAGCGTGGCTCGCGCAGCTTCTCAAGCTCTTCGTCGGTAAAGTGCTCGACGAACTTTCGTGCCGAGTAAGCGAACGTGTACGCGTCTGCATCGCCTCGCAAGCAACCAAGCACGACATAGTCAGGCTTGTACTCTGAGAAGCACTGCTCGGTGTGTGCCTCAAGCTCAACCTTCGACCCCTGCGACTGCTGGGTCATCGCAAGTTTGGGGTTTGGCACCATGTCTTGAATCAGGTTGCCGTTGCCTTCGGCTTCGTAGGCAACCATGGTGCCGGCGAGGTGTGAGATCGCCGCCATTTGCTTCGCAAAGTGGGTGCGTGCGCCGAGCGCCTGCGAGTTGTCGCTCGGCGTGTCAACGAGGTCTTCGTCGACGTAGAGCCCACGAACCACAAAGATTCCGCTGTCACTGCCGACGTCAGAGAAATTGAGCACGGCGTCACGCAGTTCAACAGGGAGGTTGAACGAGGCGGCGAGAGCCTGCCGACTAAAACCGTCTGGGTCTGCGATCGGATCGGCCGTGATGGTCTCAGCTGCCTCGCGAATACGCGCAGATTGTTCTGGCGTGAGTTCAAACAGCGTCTGCTGCGGTGCTGGGCGGTCGAGTACTGCCTTCGTCATGGTGTGAGAAACCCACTTTCGTTCGAATTTGGGGGCCGCAATTTGCAAGGCGACACCAGTGAAATGCTGGGCAGAGAACGCGACAAGAGGCCACGAAGGTCTGCCCGAGCACCGCCGCAAGTTTATCGCACATCAGATGAATAGGCACCGTGTGGAAGGGAAGAACCCACCTGATTTACCTCCCTGTTCGGTGCGGTGTCGAGCGGGCGAAGCATGGACTCGGGTATCCTGGGTCAGTGACGACACGAGAGAATCCATTCGGCCAGGTGCTTGTTGCGCTCATCACCCCCTTTGACGCTGAGGGAGAGGTTGACTGGGCAGCGACTGAAGCTCATATCGAGAACTGCATTCAGAACGGTGCCGACGGCCTCGTCGTAACTGGTACCACCGGTGAGACGTCAACGCTCACCGACCCAGAGAAGCTGAAGCTTGTAGAGGTCGCCAAGTCGGTGTCTGCCGGTCGAGCGAAAATCATCACCGGTGGTGGCTCGAACGAGACGGCACATGCGATCGAACTCTACAAGGCAAGTGAGAAGGCTGGCGCCGACGGTGTGATGATCGTCACCCCGTACTACAACAAGCCGACGCAAGCGGGCCTGCTTACGCACTTCCGCATGGTCGCTGATGCGACCGATCTGCCGGTGATTCTGTATGACATTCCCGGGCGTACTGGCGTGCCAATCAAATACGAGACGATTTTGCGCCTGGCAAATCACCCCAATATTTTGGCGGTGAAAGACGCAAAGGGTGACTTTAGCGAGGTCAGTCGATTGCTGAACCAAACCGACCTCATGTATTTCTCGGGCGACGATGCGAACGTGTTGCCGCATTTGGCAATCGGTGCCACCGGGCTCATCGGTGTGACCGCAAATATTACGGCGGCACCGTATCGGGTGATCGTTGACGCGGTCAACCGTGGCGACCTCGCAGCTGCGACCGCCGCTCATCAGCAACTTGAGCCACTCGTGCGGGCGATCATGACCCATGTGCCCGGCACGGTCTCTGCGAAATACGTCTTGCACGGGCTGGGGCGCATCGGCAGCCCTCGCGTGCGCTTGCCGTTGGTCGGCCCAGAAGAGTGGGAGGCGGCGTTGATTGAAGACGACCTCTCGCTTGTAAAAGATATGCCGGGCGCTGACTTCTCGAACTTCAGGCCAGATCGCAACGCTGCCGCTGGCGGCGCGCTGCCCAAAATTGCTGGCACCACCCGCTAAGCCCAGGAGGCTCGCCCCTTGACCACCTCGCATTACGCTCCGCCCGAACTCGAAGCGGGCACCCTTCGCATCACTCCGCTTGGCGGATTGGGCGAGGTTGGTCGTAACATGACCGTCTATGAGATCGACGGCAAGTTGCTTGTCGTCGACTGTGGCGTGCTGTTTCCAGAAGAGCACCAGCCCGGCGTCGACCTGATTTTGCCCGATATCTCCCAGATCGAACACCGGCTGAACGACATTGTCGCAGTGGTGTTGACTCACGGACACGAAGACCATATCGGGGGAGTGCCCTATCTGCTGAAGCGCCGCGAAGACATCCCACTCATTGGGTCGCAGCTCACCTTGGCGTTCGTCGCGGCCAAGCTGAAAGAGCACCGCATCACACCGAAGCTGCACGTAGTGGCTGAGGGAGACAGGCTCGTACGCGGGCCATTCGACCTTGAGTTTGTCGCAGTGAACCATTCGATTCCCGATGCGCTGGCCGTAGCGATACGTACTGAGGCCGGCATGGTGATCGGCACAGGTGATTTCAAAATGGATCAGCTGCCGCTCGATGGGCGCATCACTGATCTGCGTGCCTTTGCGCGACTCGGCGAAGAGGGGGTCGATCTGTTTATGACCGACTCTACGAACGCCGATGTGCCCGGCTTTACCCCGCTTGAGAAAGACATCGGACCGGTGCTTGAGCGTGTCATTGCGAGCTCAACCGGAAAAGTTGTGGTCGCGAGCTTTTCGAGCCATGTGCACCGCGTACAACAGGTGCTTGACGCGGCGCAGGCAAATGGTCGGCGTGTGGTGCTGCTCGGGCGATCCATGGTGCGCAACATGAAGATTGCGTCAGACCTTGGGTATCTCGATGTGCCCGAGGGCGTGCTGGTCGATCTCAAAAAGAGCGGCGATATTCCCGATCATCGCATTGTGTACATGTCGACCGGTTCTCAGGGAGAACCTATGGCAGTGCTCAGTCGCATGGCGAACCGTGAACACCAGGTTGAGGTCGGTCACGGTGACACGGTGATTCTTGCTTCGAGCTTGATTCCGGGCAACGAAAACTCGGTGTATCGGGTCATCAATGGCCTCATGAAGCTCGGCGCCAACGTGGTGCACAAAGGTAATGCCAAGGTGCACGTGTCAGGCCATGCTGCGGCGGGCGAACTGCTGTACTGCTACAACATTGTGCGCCCGAAGAACGTGATGCCTATTCATGGCGAATACCGTCACCTGGTGGCGAATGCCGCGCTCGCAATCGAGACTGGGGTGCCGCAGAATCGCACAATTATTGGCGAGAACGGCACGGTTGTCGACCTTCGCGATGGTGTGGCGCGCAAAGTCGGTCAGATCGAGATTGACTTTATTTATGTGGATGGCTCATCGGTGGGGCGTGTCACTGATGACGACCTTCGTGATCGCCGAGTGCTCGCAGAAGAGGGTTTTATTTCGGTCATTACTGTGGTTGAGACGAGTCTCGGCCAGATTGTCAGCGGCCCAGAGATTCACGCAAAGGGTGTAGCTGAAGACGATCATGTGTTTGACAAGATCAAGCCACAGATCGCGACTGCGCTCGAACAAGCAATGAAAGACGGCATGACCGATCACCACCAGTTGCAGCAGATTGTGCGCCGCACGATCGGCCGCTGGGTGGGCACTAAGCTTCGCCGGAAAGCGATGATCGTACCCGTGGTTGTGGTGGTCTAACGGCGTATGGCCGCGAGTCTTCTGCGCTCAAGCGCGGTGATGGCTTCGGGAACGATCGTTTCCCGTGTGTTGGGCCTCGGCAAGATGATGCTGCTCGCTTATGCGATCGGCTCAGTTGGTTCGGTCTCTGCAGACGCATTCTCGCTCGGTAATGAACTCGCGAACTCGATTTACTACATTGTGTTGGGCGGCATGCTCAACGCGGTGCTCGTGCCGCAGATCGTACGCGCTGCACAGTCGAAAGACGGCGGCAAAGGCTAGATCAATAAGCTGCTTACCCTGGTCTCAGTCAGTCTGTTTGCAATGACTGCGCTTGCGATGGTCGCTGCGCCCTTCATCGTGTTTGTGAACGCAATGAACTGGTCAGGCCAAGAGCTCGCGCTTGCGACCGCCTTCGCGTTTTGGCTCATGCCACAGATATTCTTTTTCGGTTTGTACGTCGTCATGGGTGAGGTGCTGAACGCACGCAGTGTTTTCGGGCCATCAACTTGGGCGCCAGTGCTGAACAACATCATCGGCATTGCCGGCATCGTCGTGTTTATTGTGCTGTTTGGGGCAGATCCCGATGGCTTGCGTGCACCTGTCGACTGGAGCCCGCTGCTGATCGGTGTATTGGCTGGCACCTCGACGCTGGGGGTCGCCTTGCAGGCACTCGTGCTCTACATTCCCTGGCGCATGACGGGGCTGCGCTACCGCCCAGATTTCAAATGGCGGGGCATGGGGCTCGGCCGAACAGCCAAGATCGCTGGCTGGAGCTTCGCTGCGGTGATCGTGGTGCAGCTGGCAACTGTCGTCAACAACAATGTGATCACCCAGGCCAGTGGCGAGGGCGTCTCGGTCAGTGCGTTGCAGAACGCCATGATGGTGTTTCTAGTGCCACACTCAGTGATCGCAGTGTCGCTTGCGACCGCATACTTCACCAGGCTCGCTCATTCTGGCCAGGCGGGACGCATGCCAGAGTTTCGGGCCGACTATTCTGCGTCAATGCGCAGCATTTTGACGGTAATGATGTTGGCTGCAATCGTGCTGTTTGCTGCAGCACCCTATGTGTCGCGAGTGCTCAACTTTGCGGCAAGCCCTGAACTCGTGGCAATGTTTTCACCGGTGCTGCAGGCATATCTCGTCAGTCTCGTAGCATTTAGCTGCTTCTTTGTGACACAGCGCGCCTTCTATGCACTGTCAGACACGCGCACCCCATTCTTCATCGTGGTTGCTGTGCAGACAGTGCTCATTACCCTTGCGTTGAGTCTGCCAACTGTTTGGCAGGTGCCGACGCAGTACCTTGGCCTTGGCTTTGCGGTGGTGTGGTCAGTTGCCGAGGTGTTTGGTGCACTGCTGTCTGCGGCGTTGCTTCGACGCAAAATTGGGTCGATTGACGGACGGCACATCGGGACCGCCTTGGCGAGAGCCTTCGGTGCGGGTATACCCGCACTGGCGGCAGGTCTCGGCATCTTGGTCTATTTGCAGCAGGCAGTACCGTTGCCGAGTGTGGGCCAGGCGATCCTCTTTGCTACCGTTATTGCCATCATCGTGACCGTCGTCTATTTTGCGATGCTTGGCTTGTTGCGATCGCCCGAGCTTCGCTTATTGCGCGCCAAGTTGCGAAGAAGATGAGATGTTCCGGCCGGTAAGTCTAACCTTCAAGTCTAGGTTTAATGCTAGGATCGTGCAGGATTGGTGAAGGTGACTGGGCAGATTCGCAGTTGCTTCTGGGGAGGAAGCGCATGAAGAACAATCGAGTGAACCACCGGATGCGCCCCGGCGTACGCAAAATGCTCGGGGGAGTGGCCGCTCTTGCGCTCGTTGTCGCTGCAGCCGCTGGGGTCGAAGCAATCGCCGCACCTCACGCTCAAGCAGTAGCCGACGGACTGCCCACCTGGGACGACGTGCAAGAGGCCAAGAATAACCAGGCCGCTGCAGACCAGAAGGTCACCGAAATCGAAGCCCTCATCGTGCAATTGAAGGCAGAAGTCGAGCTGACGCGCCAGGCCGCCGAACTCGCTTCAGCAGAACAACACGCGGCAGAACAACAGCTTGAAGCCGCGCAGCAGCGCCTTGACACCCTAGAAGTGCAGGCCGAAGCAAGCCAAGCCGAAGCTGAGGAAGCAGCGAAACAGGCAGCGACGATCGTGTCACAGCTCTACCGATCGGGCGGAGTCGACAGAAACCTCGACCTGTTTCTCGAATCAGACGACGAGTCTGCTGACGCGCTGCTCGACCGACTCGCACGCATGGAAAAAGCCACCGAGCGCAACAGCAGCATCTCTGACAAGGCCGAGCAGGCAATGAACTCGGCGCACACGCTCGGCGACCAAGCTGAGTCGGCGCGTAATGAACGAGATCGTCTGCATGACGATGCTGTGGCAAAAGCAGAAGCGGCAGCCATTGCCGCAGACGCAGCACTGACCCGGCAGCAAGAGCAAGAAGCGCAACTCGAAGTGCTCGAGACGCAGCTCGCCGCACTCAAAGACACCACCACAAAGACCGTTGCCGGCTATGAAGAACGGCTGGTGCTCGAACGTGAAGAGCGAGAACGTCTTGCGCGAGAAGCCGCACAAAACGCTGGCAGTGGCGGCGGCGGAGGTGGCGGCGGTGGCGTCAGCAGCTCAGGGTGGACCAATCCGCTCGGGGGCGGCTATTGGATCAGTGCCGAATGGTGGGGCTACTCAGGGCACCGCGGAATCGACATGGCGATCGGCAGCTGGACACCCATTTACGCTGCCTCAAGCGGCACCGTGACATACGCAGGCTGGAACGGCGACTATGGCAACGTCGTGTACATCGATCATGGCGGTGGGCTCTCGACCAGGTATGCCCACCAGATTCAGGTCTCGGTGAGCCGCGGGCAGTGGGTTGAAGTTGGCCAGCATATTGGTTATGTAGGCAGCACCGGGTATTCGACGGGGCCGCACCTGCACTTCGAGACCCTGGTGTGGGGCGAGAAGACCACCCCGCGACCCTTCATGAACGCGCGAGGCATCTGGCTGTAGGGTGCCTCTGTCGGCTGCTTTCGTCGGCTGCCTCTGGTTCGGTGGTGCAATGTCGTGCTGCGTTGTGGGGCTGAGATTAGCAGCGATTTTAGGGCGCGCCGCGAGGGCAAACTCGAAATGTTGGTGGCGGTTCGTAGGCTCAATGCATGGCTAGCAAGACTTCAGCCCGTTCTAGGCCGGGCGCCTCTGGGCGATCATCCGCTTCTGGGCGATCATCTCGTGCTGCCGCAAATGCAAAGACCAAAGTGATCGAACCGGTGCATACTGAGCCCGCTCTCGTGCGCTTTTGGACGTGGCTTGCCCACTCTGTCGGTGCAGCGGCGCGGTCATTGAGAACCGAGCCGATGCAGTCAGAAGATCGGCGTGACGGGGTTCCATTTGCGTTGATCTTGCTTGCGATTGCCGGTGCTGTCATTGTATGGTTCTTGATCGGCAACGAAGTCACCGAGGTCGTGAGTGACTGGAGTTTTGGCGGGCTGTTTGGCCGCATCGCTTTTGGTCTGCCGCTCATCATGGTGGGGTTTGCGCTCTGGCTGTTTAACCACCCTTCGAGTGTGCACGATAATCGTCGCATTGCGATTGGGCTCGGAATTGCCTTGCTGAGCGCCACCGGCCTAGCGCATGTGTTCGGCGGTCAGCCGACGCCCGAGTCGGGGCGTCTGGCCGACGGCGGTGGATTGTTCGGCTGGCTCATCGGCGCGCCACTCATGATGATGACAGTCTGGGTGGCTGTGCCAGTGCTCTCAGTTCTGTTGGCATTCTCATTGCTGATCATTACGAAGACCCCGCCAAAGCGCATCGTGTCGCGACTCAAAGAGGGCTATCGCTACCTGTTTGGTGAGCCTGAACCGGCGCCGCTTGAGGCGACTGCAGAGAATCAAGACCTGGTTGAGCAGTCGACACGAAACGAGCTGCCGTGGTGGCGAAGAAATGCCTCAGGTCGTGAAGAAGACCCCGAATATGTGGCTGAAGAGAACGCGGTCACCGAGCTGCTCGGTGGTGACGAGGGCGATCGCGGTTTTGACTCGGCGCTAGAACCAGACGCGGTGACGCGGGTATTCGATGATGCGTTGCTCGCTGACCTAGATGCGGCTGAAGCCGCGGTGGCTGCCAGTAGTGCAGGGCGAGCCACCGGGCTCACTGATGATTCGGTGACCGAGACATTCGATGACTTTGAGCTCGACGATGGCGCGACTGATTCGGCTTCTGAGCCGTTTCAAGTGGCTCCCGCCTACACCGAGGCAGCTCGGCCCTACACGCTGCCAGACCAGGCAACCCTGTCGGCCGGTGACGCACCGAAGGCGAGAACACAAGCGAACGATGACACCGTCGCGGCCATCGATGGTGTGCTGAAACAATTTGGCGTCGATGCGAAGGTGACGGGCTTCTCGCGTGGACCCACGGTGACTCAATATGAAATTGAGGTGGGCCCCGGGGTGCGTGTCGAGAAGGTGACCGCACTGCAAAAGAATCTCTCGTATGCCGTGGCCTCAAATGAGGTGCGCATTCTCTCGCCGATTCCCGGTAAGAGTGCAATCGGCATTGAGATTCCCAATAAAGACCGTGAGAACGTTGCGCTCGGTGACGTGCTGCGCTCTGCCAAGGCGCAACGCAGCAGCCATCCGATGACCATTGGTGTCGGTAAAGACGTCAAGGGCGATTTTGTTGTCGCGAACCTCGCAAAGATGCCGCACTTGCTAGTCGCTGGCGCGACGGGCTCAGGCAAGTCAAGCTTCATCAACTCGATGATCACAAGCCTGCTCATGCGCGCGACACCTGCCGAAGTGCGCATGGTGCTGGTTGACCCGAAGCGTGTTGAACTTACGGTGTATCAGGGTGTGCCGCACCTCATCACCCCCATCATCACAAGCCCCAAGAAAGCCGCAGAAGCGCTGCAGTGGGTCGTCAAAGAAATGGACATGCGTTATGACGACCTCGCAAGCTTCGGCTTTCGACACATTGATGATTTCAATGATGCCGTTCGTCAAGGTTCAATCGTGCTGCCGCCCGGTAGCGAACGAAAGCTAAAACCCTACCCGTACTTGCTTGTCGTGGTCGACGAGCTCGCCGATTTGATGCTGGTAGCGCCGCGCGATGTCGAGGACTCCATTCAGCGCATTACGCAGCTCGCACGCGCCGCCGGCATCCACTTGGTGCTCGCCACTCAGCGACCCTCGGTAAACGTCGTGACGGGCGTGATTAAGTCGAACGTGCCGAGCCGCTATGCGTTCGCAGTTGCGTCGGGCACCGACTCCCGCGTGATTCTCGACGAAGTCGGCGCCGAGCGGCTCATTGGGCAGGGAGACGGGCTACTGCTGGTCAATGGCGATTCGACGCCGCGACGAGTGCAGGGCGCTTGGGTCAACGAAGGTGAGATCGCTCGCGTGGTAGCCCATGTGAAGCAGCAGGCGACTCCTGAATACCGGGCAGACGTCGCACAGGTGGCCGAGAAGAAAGAGATTGACGCTGACATCGGTGACGATCTCGACGTGCTGCTACAAGCTGTTGAGCTTGTGGTCTCGTCTCAATTTGGCTCGACCTCAATGTTGCAGCGCAAGCTGCGCGTTGGCTTCGCCAAGGCTGGCCGCTTGATGGATCTCATGGAGTCCCGAGACATTGTTGGTCCGTCCGAAGGGTCAAAGGCGCGGGACGTGCTCGTGGCGCCTGAGCAGCTGGCCGAGGTGCTCAACTCAATCAAGGGTGGCGGGCCTGTGCAGCCTACGCCCGCCGCTGTCCCGACCCCTACCGAGCACACAGCAGCTGCTGGTGGCTCGCGGTTGGTGAGCGAGCCGGTGGCTGAACCTGCGTTTGAGACCGCAGAATCGGTCACTGAGGTGCTTGAACCCCTGGCCGAGGGCGATATGTTTGACGCAAGATATGCTGACCCCATAGCGGCGCACCAGTCGGGGCTAGAAGAAATCGAGGGTGACGGCGACGAAGACGCCTGGCAGCTGACGGGTCGTGACTAGAGAGGCTCCCTGTGGGCGAAGAGACCAAACCGAGTAATTGGAATGCGCCAAATGCCATCACCGCTGCTCGCATCGTTGCAACTCCGTTCTTTCTCTGGATGCTGCTTGCAGACAACGGTCAGATGGGCGGTCTGCGATGGGCAGCCGCGGCGTTTTTTGTGGTGGCAATTGCTACCGACGCCTGGGATGGACACCTTGCCCGCTCGCGAGGTCTCATCACTAATCTTGGCAAACTGCTTGATCCGATTGCCGACAAATTCTTGACCGGCAGCGCCCTCGTTGGCCTTTCGATTCTCGCCGAACTGCCCTGGTGGGTCACCATCGTGGTGTTGGTGCGAGAGATCGGCATCACTGTGCATCGGCTGTTTGAGGCGAGAAGTGTGGTGGTCGCCGCGGCCTGGATGGGCAAGCTGAAGACTGTCGCACAGTCGGTGGCGATTGCGTTCGCTTTGTTCCCATTCGCGTCGGTGCTTGGCGACTGGGTGATTTGGGTAAATATCATCACGATGTCCATCGCGGTGGTGTTGACCGTGGCAAGTGGCATCGACTATGTGTTGAATTTCATGAAGATGAGTCGTGGCGCTCAGACATCGAATACGTCTGCGAGCGACTCATGACGAGTCGGGTTGAACGCGGGGTGTATGCCGAACATTTACTCGAGACTGCCAGGGGCCTTGGTCTGCGAGTCGCTGTCGCTGAGTCGCTCACTGGTGGATTGCTGGCTGATGCGTTCGTTGTAGTGCCGGGGGCCTCTCACACGTTTGCGGGTGCGATTGTTGCCTATGACACCGCGTTGAAGCATACGCTGCTTGGAGTTGATCGGGCCATTCTGCGCGAGCGTGGGCCGGTAGACGCAGAGGTTGCGCAGCAGATGGCGAGTGGTGCTCGGCAGGCCTGTGCAG
>JAAZHL010000249.1 GCA_012510755.1 Leucobacter sp. | reverse complement strand
GCCGTAGGTGATGAAGGGCTCATCTTCGATTTTCTCGATCTCGATGCCGCCCTTCATATCGTGGAACTGCCTGACATACAGTTCCAATTCGCCGACCAGGTCGTCTGAGTGGCGCAGTGAGCCGAGAAAGGGATCGCTGACGGCCTGCAAAATTCGCTGCATCGCTACGACTCGCCCACCTTGGCCTCGTTCGCTCATCAGAGCCGTAAGCTCAGTCGGCTGCTCGATGCCGCCATACTGCTCGAGCACGCTTCGACTTGCCTCTTTCGATTGCAGAATGAGGGTGTTGCCGTCGCCATCTTGGAAGAGTGACAGCGCACAGCGGGTGCCCACACTCCCTACACCCACGACCCGTCGGATCGCATCGACAGGCACGTAGTGGCTCATGTGGAGGTTAATGTCGGCGGTGGTTGTTCTCAGGTAGTTGCGGATCAACTCGAATTGCAGCGCATGCAGTTGAGGGTTGAGGGGCACCATCGTCGGTGGTCGCGCGACGAACCTGAGTTGACCCGAATCGTCGAACTGGGTGAGCTTTCGTGAGGCACGTTCTCCCGTGCGCTTCTTTGCTTGCTTGATCGCCCGGTCGAGCACCTTGCGAGACTTTGGGTGCATGTTCCCGGTGCCGGCTGCTGCGTCGAAGTGGGCGTAATAGCGGTGCAGCGGTGAGGCTCCCGCCGCGGTTCGCATGGCAAGAGCGTAGGCCCCTACAGCGGTGATGACGGCTTCTCTGACGATGCCTTCGTCTCGTTTGGTGCTCTGGCCCGCAATGACGATGCTCGCGATCAAGCGTTTGAGATCCCATTCCCATGGCGCCCAAGCCGCTTCATCGAAGTCGTTGAGGTCGAAGACGAGGGTGCGCTGCGGAGAGGCGTAGAAACCGAAATTCGCTACGTGCGCGTCTCCGCATGAGGGTACGAGGATGCCGGTCGTTGGTTCGTTGGCGAGGTCTGCGGCCATGATGGCTGCGGTGCCGCGGTAGAAGGCGAATGGGCTTTGGCTCATTCGTTCGGTGCGCAGCGGCACGAGTTCTTGGAGTCGTGTCGCGTTTTGTTCTACGAGGATCGCCATCGGGTCACGCACTGCACCAGAGAGCTCAGCGAGTTTACGATGAGGCAGTTCGCGACGTGTTCTCTTACCGCTGGCCTTTCGCTCATCGCGGTTCTCGGGCAGGGCTACAGGGTCAGGCTCGTTCATCGTTGAACCGCTTCCTTCCGACCCGGGCATCCGTCAACCCTCGACAACCGCGGGCTCACGCTTCGTAGCATAGTACGCCGCTCCATGTAGGAGCCGGCACGCGAAGTGCTCGATCAGTCGCATCTGAGACCCACGATCACCCATAATTGAACGACGAGCGGAAGGCGAAACCATGGTGGACAAGCAAATCACTCCCGAAGAAGCTCAGGCGTTGGCTTTCGAGGCATATACCTTCGGCTTCGCGATTGTTGAGAACTACCGAGCGATCTTCGGCATGTGTGTCTGGGCTGACTCTCCCCAGTATTCAGGTTTCAATCACTACCTTCATGGGCGGCAATTGTTTGACTCCAGCTACGACACAGTGGTGAACGCGAACAACGATACGCTCTACTCCACAACATTCGCAGATCTCCGCGCCGAGCCGATTGTGATTTCAGTGCCCCGAACCGGCGACCGGTACTTCGTCATTCAGCTCGTCGATATGAGCACTGACAATTTCGCCTACATTGGCACCCGTGCCACCGGTCGAGACGGAGGAGACTTCCTCCTCGTCGGCCCGCACTACACAGGCGCCCTGCCTGAAGTAAACGATGCTCAGATCATCTTTGCGCCCAGCGACTTTGTCGCACTCGCCACCCGCACGGCTATCGACGGCCCCGCCGATTTGGATGGGGTTATTGCGATCCAGGAACAACTGAAGGTGCAGACGCTCAGCAGTTACCTGAACCACGAGCCGCCACCGCCCGCAATCGCGGTGGACTTTCCTCCCTACTCGCCCGCTGTGTACGGATCCACGCAGCTATTTGGCATTCTCAACTTCCTGGTGCCCTTCCACAGCATCCCGCTCTTTGAAACGCCGCTACTTCACCGGCTCGCACGAATCAATGTGGGACCCTATGAAAGCTTTGACCTGAATTCTTTCAGCCCCGAGGTGCAACTCGCGCTTCAAGATGGCGCCGCGGCGGCCCACCGCGCCATCGAGGAACGAGGAAACGCACTGGGGACGGTCGTGGAGGGCTGGCAACAGATTCCGCCAATGGGCAGATACGGAGACGACTACCTCTTCCGTTCAGCTGTGGCATGGAAGTTCATCTACACCAACTCGCCGGAGGAAGCACTCTACCCGATCGCCGAGACGGATGCTGATGGTGATCCGCTCACTGGTGACGAGAACTATGTATTGCATTTCCCGGCCGGTCAGTTACCTCCTGTGGAGGCATTCTGGTCAATAACGCTCTACGACTCCGTCACACGACTGATGATCGACAACCCGATCGACCGGTATTCTCTCGGAGACCGCACCCCCGGCCTGCGCTACAACGCTGACGGATCGCTGACGATTGCCATCCAGCATGTGAGCCCAGGGGTCGATACGGAATCAAACTGGCTACCAGCGCCTCCTGGCCGCTTCTATCTGAATGTCCGCGCCTACATGCCGCAGCAGCCTCTGCTGGACGGGAGTTACCGACTCCCCGCTGTGCGCAAAGCGTCTTCGCTCAAATAACTTTATGGGGCATAAACCTCTAGAAGTCCCAATATTGGTGATCTCGTGCCTGGTGCGCATTGATGGCCCGCTTCTCATGAAATAGATGATTCCGTTTCGCGGGCATATTTAGTTGAGTCACCGGGATTGTTTCGCGGGCATTTTAGGTGAGGTACGTCGGCCCGGTGTGGGCTGTGTTCGTGCTCGGTAGGATGAGGTGTCATGCTGCCTGGTTCTGACGTTTCCGATTCGGGGCGCCGCTATGCTGAGCGCGAGATCGAAGACTGGATCTTGGCCAGCCTCGATTCTGCCGAGACAGCCCCGCGGCGGCGAATCCTGCTCACCGGCGACCCCGGCAACGGGGTGGGAACGATCCTGACACATCGGCTCCCCGAACGACTCGGCTCACGTGCCAGAAATGTAGATGCAGGTGGAGCACGAGCCGTGTCCCAGGTTGCGGCGTGCGTTTCTGCCGGCGCTGACGTGCTCCTCGTCAGTGAGGCCGCGACGCTGCATGATCTGCGCCCGGACCAACTTGCGCAGACACATGTGTTGTGTGTCGGATCACTCGCCGAGCTACCTGACTGGTTCTGCGAGAGCCAGCACTTCGAGGTCTTCGAGGTGCCGCCGTTGTCTCCGACCGAGCTGCCACGCTTCCTCGCGGCGTGCCTTGGCGATGAGACGGATCTGGTCGCCGCGGCCGACCTCGGCCGTGCTGCCGGATTCATACCAGGCGTATTAACGGTGGTGCTGCGTGAACTCATACGCACCGGGGGTCTGGTGCATACCGGGGCCACCTGGCGGCTCGCGACGCCCCTCACCGGGGAGGTGATCGCCACGCATGTCACGTACTGGATGTTGGACCTTGACCCGGAGAGCACCACTGTGCTGCGTCGGCTCGCGTTCGAGGAAGCTGCGCCCGAACATCGGCTCCCGGCACCGGCCGTCGACGCGCTTGACGCACTCGGGCTCATTCACCGGCCGCATGGAGGCTACGTCCCTGTGCGCGGCCCACTGCTTGCCGAGGCGATCCGCTCGCTCACGCCCGCGGTCGAGGCTGCTGACCGGTACCGGGCGGCGCTCCATCATGATGCGCCTACGCCTGCGGCCGTGCGGTGGGCACTGGAGCATCAGCATCCGGTCTCTGCACAACAAGTCGGCTCTGTGTTGGCAACATTGCGGCAGCAGCATGATTGGAAGACCAGCATCGACCTGGTCGAATTCACCCTTCCCAGCGCGCCCGCGCATGCTCGCCCGCATCTGCTGCTGGAGCTGGCGCACGCGTGGCGTTTCAGGGGTAGCGTCCGTGAAGCAGACGCCGCGCTCATCCAGGCCGCGAACAGCGTCAGCAGGCTACCGGAGAGCGCTGCGGCACGCGAGTTGCGGAAGACGATTGTTGCTGCCCGCGCGGATCTCGCCCACTACGGGCAGGGCGACCGTGCGCTGGCTATCAACCTGCTCGACGACGCGCTCCAAGAGACAGAGGCTGGGGATGAGGAAGGGGCAGGGGTTGAACGTTCTCGTGGGTTCCTCACCGCGCAACGACTCCTGCACCTCGCTTACGGTGGCGAACCCATCGTTTTTTTGCACGACTACGGGGATGATCGCACGAAGCAGCGACTGGCGCATGTCGACCGTGAGGACCGTGCCAGGGTCACCGTGGCTTCGTGTCTGGCGCTTGCAGCGATAGGGCAACCCAAACGCGGGTATCGGCGCGCACTGCGCCTCAAAACAGAAACCGTGTTGCACAAGCAACTCGGCACTTGGCTCAACGAGGAACTCAACGCCACGATCTTCGTCTGTGCGATCTCCTCCACCGGCCCGGCACACATGCCTGCCATCGTGAGGGCTCTGGATCCTCCGGTCACACCGGCCACACCGCCAACGGAGAACCTCGCTTTCGACCTTGCCCGAGCCACCTGGTTCCTCCACACCGGCAGCCTCGCCCGCGCCCGCAGTATCGCCGATCACGCTGCCGCAGCCGGGAAGCTCCGGGACCCCTCCGGCTTCGCAGCAGCATTGAACGCGCTCCGTGCGCACCTTTCCGCGCTGCTCGGTGACCGCCCAGGGGCTAGCAGCCTGCTCGATGCGCAAGCCCGTATTCCGCTCTCCAGCAGCGCAAGCATCGCCGGTGCAATCCAGGCGAATCTTGCCGCTGCCAGGCTTCTCGTAAAGACCGCCGACGCGCCCACACAGCTACTCATGCAGGCGCAAAAGTTCATCGAAAGCGAACTGTACGGATTCGCCGCCGAGCTGCTTCACGTTGGCGTCCGTTTTGCACTGAGGGAACCAGCAGAACTTCTGGTTGGGATCGCCTCACACCTGGACGGGGCGCTGAATCGCACCCGCACCCGGCACGCAGCAGCTCTACTCGAAGACGACCCGGTCGCTTTACTGCGGGTCGCATCCTCGTTCCAGAAACTCGGGCTCCCGCTACTCGCGTCGGAGGTCTGCGCGCAAGTGCTGGCGCTGCCGAATGTTCCGGAACGGGTGCGACGCACCGCCCAGGACAAGGGCGGCGAACTCTGCTCAAGCCTCGACGCTCCCGGCCATCACGCGCTTCATTTGTTTGGCCGCTCTGGGGT
>JAAZHL010000429.1 GCA_012510755.1 Leucobacter sp. | reverse complement strand
CTTTTCTATTGCGGCTTTGGGCAGTGTGATCTACTTCATTATCGGGCCTCAAAGAGGATATTTCCATTCGGATTACACCGATTCGATATATTGGGCGAACGCGTCGATCGAAGGTAAGGCTATTCTGAATCCTTACTTTAATTACGCGGCGATCCTGCCCTTCAGTTCCAATCTTTGGTTGATACCGCTGATCCTTATCTTTGGAATGAACTATGCGACGCATACCGCCGGAATGGTCATTTTTGCGATCGTCTTCTTTGCTTCGCTCCTTTTCCTTTCCGCCCGCCTCGGGATGAAGGGCATATGGAGAATGACGTTTATCGTCGCATCCTTTCTTTTGCTTTCGGGGAGTGAGAAGCTCAGGGAAATGATATGGGGGCATGTGATCTATTACAGCATGAGCATTCTTTTTATTGTGATCGGCCTTGGCTTGACGATCGATTATTTATCCGGAAAAAAAGAACGGATTACGATGATTCTGTTCGCTTTTCTGACCATCGGAATCGCGATGGACGGCGTGCAGATCATCGCCTTGACCGTTATTCCGATCGCCGGGGGCATACTTCTGGAGCGCTTTTTTGACAACAGCGCCAAGCTTCGGGACGACAGCACAAAAAGGGCAATAAAAATCACTGTATTTCTGGTGGCGATGACTCTCGTCGGATTAGCCGTTCTGTCGATCATAACGGGATTCGGACGGATCAGAGCGGATTACGCCAATGCCTATTCCACATATGCGGATTCGGAAAGATGGTTTCTGAATGTTCTGGCGATTCCGTCCAATATGCTATCGCTGTACGTGGATAAAATGGCCGGAGGCAAATCGATCATCAGCGTGGAAACGGTGTTTTTGTTCTTCCGCGTGGCCGGTATGTGTATTATTAACATCTTGCCGTTCGGGTTACTGCTCGCTTATCGAAAAATCAACGACCGTGTGTTGCGTATCCTGGTCTTTACCCATGCCGTGAACGCCGGGATCATTTTCTTTCTTGTTACTTTCGGGACCTTGGGGAATGTCAATTGGCGCTTGATCCCAATATTAGGGACGGCCGTAATTACGTCGATTTACGGACTCAAATGGTTTTTTGAGGGAAAAGGGCTCGCCTCCAAGCCGGAAAATGACGGCCCGAAACCGGACAAGGCAGCGCATTACGCAGGTGCGTTTTCGACGACGCGAAAACGCGTGGCCATGCTTGGCTTATCCATACTTCTTCTGAGTTCCTGTCTTACTGCGGGGAAGCTGTACGCAATGCCCTTTGATTACGGAAGAGACAACACAATCCACCAGCTCACGGACTATTTAAAGAGCCGGGATCTGGAGTACGGGTTTGCTACCTTCTGGCAGTCTCAGGCAATCACTCTTTTGTCGGACAACGAGGTTCGGACGCGGTGCGTTCAGGTGGATAATGAAGGCGTTCACATCCGGACATATCAAAGCGATGTCCGATGGTATGAGGATCAAAGCGGAGTCGACCGGTACTTCATTCTGCTGGATAACAATGAATTCAACCTTGTGCAGTACTCGAGCGAATGGGTTGACCTCGAGCCGATTATCGAGGAAGTCGCCGAGCCGACCCCGGGTTTCAAGGCAATCATTCTTCGGGACAATCCGTGGAAATACATTGATCTGGACGAAGAAAAATAGACGCACATTCCCGAGACGGAAAGACGCTGTGATGTGCTCCGGATTTATCAGCAATAAAGATTTGGCATCTTTGGACATGCTGTGCTTCAGGGTAAAGATGACATGTATTGTGCCCGGTAAGCATATTGCAGATTCGGGATCATGAGGTGCAACGATGTACAAGAATTCAAAATGGGCCGAGGAACTTATTTCTCTGCAACGGGAGGATGGGTCATGGGGCAACTTCCACACAGCCAGCAGTTCGAGCAAACCGCCGCTAACAACGGAATCCGCGCTGAGACGCTTGAAAATCTTGGGCTATACCATCGATGACGCTCCGATTCAAAAGGCGGTCGAGTACATGCTTGCCTGCATGAAAGGACAAGCTGCGATCCCCGACCGCCGCGAAAAAACCCACAACTGGAACATCTTTACCGAGATGATGCTGGCAACCCGGATCCGCGAATTCACATGTG
>JAAZHL010000419.1 GCA_012510755.1 Leucobacter sp. | reverse complement strand
GCACCAAAGAAGAGTTGAAAATGCTGATAACAACACATCAGGCAATTAAGGATTTCATTGGTAGTAAAGAGAGCAAGGATGATGCGCTCCTTGCTAATCTTGCTACTGCTGTTTCTCAAATGTTTGAGAAGGAGATGAGACGCAAAATCGAGACTAAGGGTCGGGTTCAGTTCTTTGATGTTGAAGAAGGACAAAAAATATTTAGACTGGATGCTTACCCGGTTACCTGGTGTAGTGTTTACAACAGTGAGTCACGCGAGTTTGACGAAGAGATACCACGAAAGAGCTACACTTATTTAGGCAGACTTGGCGAACTTGTAATTGATAAATACTCTCTGGTGCCTGGCGAAAAAGTTTTAAAAGTTGAATACCTTGGAGGAATGGCAGCCGATACGGCTGAGTTCAAAGAAAGGTATCCGGACATTGAAATGGCGGCACGTACTCAAGCTGCATTTTGGTATGAAAAGAGAAGCAGGCTCGGTATAGCCAGCGAATCGGTAGCTCAGTCAACTACTCATTTCTTGAAACTTGAACTGATGCCTATTGTTAAACAGGTATTGCAGCCATATGCAAGGAAGTGCTATGTCTGAAGCGAATTTTAATGAATTTGCAAAACAGATTAACGAGGTAAATGCCTTTCTCGCTCATCTTCCTGGTGATGTTGTTCAGCCCGGAGCAAAGCATGGTTTTCAGAGGTTTGGGCGTAAGTTTGTTGGTACCATTCAAAACGAGATGCGGGGGTCAAGAGATAATACCGACATTCTCCATCGAAGAGCCGGAAACTTAGCGAGATCCTTACACTCAGATGTAGACGAGAGCGAAGGAAAGATTTCCAGTATTGTTTGGATTGATAAATCTACACCGTATTGGAGGTCTCATGAGTTCGGCGCAACAATTACGCCGAAAAGAGCAAAGTTTCTTGCAATTCCATCAGAATTGATCCAGACCGCTGCAGGTGTCTCCAGGTACCAGAGCCCGCGTGAAATTCCTGATTTGCATTACGCCCAGCTTCAGGGTAAGAACGGAAAAACTTATCCCGTCTTGGGAAAGCCTATTGACGGAGAGTTCAAAGTTTTCTTCTGGCTTGTAACTCAGGTAAAAATACCGGCAAGAATGCACCTGAGAGATAAGTGGCAAACCGCTGCACCTTTGGCAATCCCAATGGTAGTCGAAGGAATAAGAAAAGAACTGGACAAGAAAATCAAAAGCGGTATTAAAAGGATAATGTAATATGTCTCATATAATCAAAAATATAATTGATAAGCTGGAAAAAAGATTTGCTGAGATAGTAAATATCAGTCAGCCAATTCCAGACAGTAGTAATTCAACCGATCCAAACAGTGTAAGCGTCCAGTCACTTGGGCCTTATATAGGTGTAAACCCTGTTGTTTACACCATAACAGTTTCAAGAGGTGGTAAGTTTGGAGTTGCTCAAATAGATATAAAAAGAGATGGTATAGAGATAGCTAACTCAATCGCTGTGATAAATGATACAGAAATTCCGATTGGGGTGTTTGGGGCAAAAATAAAATTTGTTGACCTGGCCGGATATTCTTATTTACGTGTTGGCGATTCGTGGACTATTAAGTGCGGTAACTACAAAAACACAGTTCAATCTGTTTTGCTCTCACACGGATCATCTACCATTATCAAAGATTTTCCAGGAATCGTGTTTGCTCCTGACAGCCAGAAATACGGAAATCCTACAAGTGCAAAATATGACAGTACCTTATTTGTAAGGTCTGAACTATGGATCAAAAGCGATCGTAGCGAAGATGTTATATATGATATGATTGATTTTCTCGATGACTTCGAAAAGGTGATATCTAAAGACGTTGCCTTAGATGGAGTTGTTGACGATCTTCAGTTTCAAACTGGAGATTTTATTCTACCGGCAAATGATCGTCCATACGGGGTTATATCGGTCGATATGGCGATTTTTTATAAACAAGTAATGTAAAGGAGTTAACCATGTCTGTAAATAGAACGGTTAATCCAAACACTGAGCAGATAATTCAAGGAGCCGGAAAGATTAAGCTTGACAGCATTGATCTTGGATCCTTCCGCGATGGTGTTACGATTACCTATTCATCGACAGAAACTTTTACCAGATCGGATTACGCCCTGGGCGAAATTGATGGCGAAGTTACTGGCTCTGAGATGTCTGTCAATACCATTCTTGAGCAGGCTACAGCCACAAATATTTGCGTTGCCCTGGGCGGAAACACCTCCAGCTCTTCCAGCTCTTCCAGCTCAATCATCTATGATTTTGGGCCCGAAATGGCTATGGCGCCAAAAGAACTGGTACTGCACGGAGCAAGCGCACTGGACAAAACCAAGGGGCGAAGATTCACGTTTTTCCGGGTTATCCGTGTTGGTCAAACTGGCCAGACTCTACGGAGAGGAACTGAACAGTTGTTACCTGTGACCTTTAAATGCCTCCTGAATGGTAGCGGTAAATATTTCCGAATGGAAGAGCCGGTATCCTTAGAGGAGATAACTGGTGATAGTGGTGGTGAAGAGTAATGAGGGCGGGGCAACCCGCTCTTTAAAGGAAAAACTATGAAAATATACTGGCCAGAATCTCAAGGGAGAATGTGCTCTTATGTGGGTTACAATCATGCAGTAGGATTGCTTGCAAAAGCACTAAGTAGCTGCATCACATCTAATCCGGACGAGGCTGATTTCCGCATTTATTACAATATTCCATGGCACCACAACCCGGAAGAGTTAAATGTCCCAGGAAAACCGCTTATTGTTTGTACAATGTTTGAATGTACCAAAATACCGTCTACATGGGTAAATTTTCTCAACAAACACGCTGATGCTATTCTGGTGCCTTCCCAATTTAATCTTGATATATTCAAAATGTCAGGTGTTAAAAAACCTATTAAGGTGGTTTCTCTATGCGTAGACCAGGAAGAGTTTTCTTATCTCCCAATTAAAGAGCATGAAGGCTTTAATTTTCTGTGGCAAGGGCACAACTACGACCCAAATGGCAGGAAAGGTGCTGCACTTGTTGAAAAGGCTTTTCGAGAATTACGCGAAGAAGGTGTATTTGGTGAAGATGTAAATCTGTATTTAAAATATCGACCTTATGAAGACTTTAAGGTTGAGATCGATCGATTGGAAGCAGAGCCTGGGATAATACACATATCAAGTACTCTTCCGGAAGACGAGATGAAAGAGCTTTATTCCACAACCGATTGCTGCATCAACACCTCTCGCGGAGAAGGGTTCGGATTTATTCCCCTTGAACAAATGGCAATGGGGAGGCCTGTGATTATTACAGATTGGTCTTATCCATACCTGGATTTACCCGGATGCTTTCGTGTAAAATATGAGTTAAAAAAATCTCCGGTTATATGGCTTTACAAACACATGGCATTTACGAAACAGCATATTGAATGGAATTTAGGTAAGGGCCTAAAAGAGATTAGATTACCTAAGTATATAAGGCGATTATCAAACGGTGATCTTGAGTTCGGAGTTAGTGGGTGGAGCAGATCAAAGAAAAGTGTTTGGAAGTCAATTCGTAACCTGTTGGCTGATCTTCATGAAAAGTCAGGGCTTTACTGGAAGCCTGGAAAGCACAAAAGATTTACTCTGATGCTAGAAAAGAGGGGATATGATGCGGAGGTAAATATTGACGATCTTAAAAACTACATGGTTTTTATGTATCGTGACAAAGAAGCTCTTAGTAAGAAATCAAAAGAAATATCGGATGCTGCGATTTCAAAATGGGGTATACACAAAATGAAAATAGAATTTCTTTTGGCAATAGAAGAGTTGAAAAGAATAAACATAATTAGAGGGGATTGCGATGTCAGAATATAACACTCCAAAGTCTTTTAGGAATCAGAGCATCAAGGTTGCTATTGGTCCTTATGACGAAAACGGTAAGCAGAAGCAAATTGAAGTATCGGACCTTCCCTATGGAAAGCACAAAGAGTTTATCAAAAAAATCAGTGCTATCTGGATGCGGTCTAAGGTGATCCCGGCAACTGGTGAAATGTTCAACCAGATTCTTACAAAGCAGATATCAACTGGGAAACAACCGATCGATGCCATTGAAGAAATCTCAAAACACGTACTGAGCGTTTTTGAGGGGTCAACAGATGATGAAAAGATTTCTCTTTTAAAGCTGCTAACTTCTGACCAGGTTACCGATAATGATATTGAAAAAATGACCGGTCCTGAAATAAACGGTCTGTTGATATTTCTGATCGGGCGCAACTTGGAATCGGAAAAAAATTTAGAGGCCTCATTGAATTCTATCCTGAGCCAGACAGGCCAGACAATAGAGAAATAGGGTACAGTGAGGCGTTCTTTTACGAATCGTTTTTAAAGGAGTACAGTAAAACTCCTGCAGAAGTTGACAGTATGAGTTGTAATGATGTGTATATGATTCTTTACGCTCAAAAGGCAAAAGAGATAAACAGGCAGTTTGAAAAGGCAAAGGGCTCTGTTGGTGTTAAACCGGCAAGTTACGACACTCTGAGAAGGCTTGGATCCTAATGTTTAACCAAAAGATCGCAGATGCTTATTTAGAACTGTTCCTGAAGTCTGACAAGTTCAAGGCTGGCACTCGCGATGTCCAGTATTCTTTAAAAAATCTAACTGTTGATGTGGCTAAAACTGCAGCAGGGTTTGCCGGCGGGATCGGGCTTACTCAGGCAATTAATAAAGTTCGACAAGTCACAATTGGGGCTGTAAAAGACTTTGCTCAATTCGAAGTTGGGATGCGTGCGGTTTCAACTCTGGTTGATACTCAAATTACCAATATGGACGATCTGAGTAAAAGCGTAATCCAGCTTTCCAACAGATTTGGTAAAGACAAGAACGGACTTACCGGTGCACTCTATGAAGCACTTTCGGCCGGTGTTGATGTCGCTGACTCTATCAAATTTTTAGAAGTTGCGACCAAAGCTGCCATCGGCGGAGTGACAGACACAAAAATAGTTGTTGACGGGTTGACCTCCACTCTTAATGCTTATGGTTTAGGTGCTGATCAGGCAG
>JAAZHL010000248.1 GCA_012510755.1 Leucobacter sp. | reverse complement strand
GGTCTACATGGGTCTCGCTGAGACGCATGATTGAATCAAAAAATGAACTTGTGCTGAGCCTGAGCGCTCAGCGAATGAAAGGTGTGAAACACAATGGAAATTAAGTCTGAGATGGCTGCATCAGTCTGGCAGGTCGTAGTTGCTGAAGGTGACGAAGTGGCCGAGGGTGACACTCTGTTGGTTTTGGAATCGATGAAGATGGAGATTCCTGTCGAGGCTCCCAAGGCAGGCAAGGTCAGTTCGTTGCTCGTGAAGGCGGGCGACACGGTAGATGAGTACCAGGTGCTCGCGATCCTGGACTAGCGAGTCGCCCCGACGTCGAAGACGCCTTGACTGCCGGTATGAGGTTGTTCTGATCATCATCTTTTGGCTCCACCGGATTGACGGTGAGCCGGATTGATCGTACCCAAAATCATTAGATACATGACGGTCAGGTCAAGTTTGTGAATGCCGTGGGGTGTGCTCACGCAAGCTTTGGAAAGAATTTGCTTTGCAAAAAGGGATTAGCTAGTGACAAATCATGACAAATATGTCAGATTTGAGGAAGTGGCCGTTTTCGACCTGTGTAGCTAGCCTCTTCACGCGTTGTCAACTAAGCAAAGGACAAGCGACGGCTGGTAGAGGCACTGCACAGTGGATGCAAATCTCACCTGCGGTCGCGGAAGTGTCAGCCGAAGGATCAGAACCCGGTGAAAGGGGAACCACAAAATGAAGCAGCCAGTACGCATCGGTACAGCCTCAGGGTTCTACGGTGACCGCCTCAAAGCCTTCGACGAAATGGTCGAGGCGGGAGTCGACGTCATCACCGGAGACTATTTGGCGGAACTGACGATGTTGATCCTCGCCCGACAAAAGCAACAAGACGACACGCAAGGCTACGCAAAAACCTTCTTGACGCAGCTCAGCGGCTCACTCGAAAAAGTGGTTGCAGCAGGCACTCGAGTGGTGGTGAACGCCGGTGGCATGAACCCTTGCGGGCTGGCCACCGCGATTCGCGACGTCGCCGCAGCGCGCGGTCTCACCGTGAACGTCGCATACGTCGACGGAGACGACCTCACGAGCCGCTCTGCAGAGCTCGGCTTTGGCAACCCACTCGCCGCGAACGCCTACCTTGGCGGCTGGGGAATCACCGAAGCGCTGAACCGCGGCGCACAGATCGTGGTGACCGGCCGGGTCACCGATGCCGCAGTCATCACCGGCCCCGCGGCCTGGTACCACGGGTGGAAACGCGACGACTACGACGCGCTTGCTGGCGCGATGGTCGCCGGTCACGTGATCGAATGTGGCATGCAGGCGACGGGCGGCAACTTCTCGTTCTTCACCGAAATCGCAGACATGCGACGCCCAGGGTTTCCGATCGCAGAGATCGCGGCCGACGGCAGCACCATCATCACGAAGCAGCCGGGCACCGGTGGCGCGGTCACTTCTGAAACTGTGCTGTCCCAGCTGCTTTATGAAGTGCAAGGCGCACGTTACGCAGGCCCAGATGCCACCATGCGACTCGACTCTCTGCAGCTCACCGATCTCGGTGATGACCGGGTGCGCATCACGGGCATTCGTGGCGAAGCCCCGCCCGCAGAGCTCAAAGTCTTGGTCAACGAGATTGGCGGGTACCGGCAAGAGATCGTGTTCATGCTGACGGGACTCAATGCTGAAGAGATGGCAGCACTCATTCAGGCCCAGTACGAACACGCGCTCGAACTTGAGGGGCTGCCGCGGCCAGCAAGCATGAAGTGGACCTTGGTG
>JAAZHL010000247.1 GCA_012510755.1 Leucobacter sp. | reverse complement strand
TGCGGCACCGCGTCAACAATCTCAGTGATCTGTTGCAGTTCGACAGCAATTTCGCTGCGTTCAGTGAACGAAATGACGTATCCGTGTGTGTGCCGGTTCTGTGAGCGAAATGGTACACGCACTCGATGGCCGACCTGCATCTCAGACGCAAGCGCCTCAGGTACCGCATAGTCAAACAGGTGATCGCGCTGTGGTAGCGCTGAGTCAAGCAGCACCTGAGCCACGGCCTTAGCGTGAGGCGCTGTTTCGGCGTCAGACACGGCTTGCGCGCCAGGCACGGCCTGCTCGTCAGACACGGCTTGCACGTCAGACACTGCTTGCGCGTCAGACACTGCTCGGATGTGAGGCACCGTGGCCTCACTCATCGTCACGCTCCGGCGGCGGCGCGCAACTCGGCAACTCGGGGCGTCGCCTCCCAGGTGAACTCTTCGAGCTCACGCCCAAAATGACCGTAGGCACTGGTCTTCGCATAGATGGGGCGAAGCAGGTCGAGGTCACGAATGATAGCCGCGGGTCGCAAATCGAATACCTCGCGAACGGCCGACTCGATGCGAGCAAGCTCAACAGTTTCGGTGCCGAACGTCTCAACGTACAGGCCAACAGGGTGAGCCCTGCCAATCGCATAGGCGACCTGCAACTCAGCACGGCTTGCCAAACCTGCCGCAACGATATGCTTCGCAACCCACCGCATCGCGTAGGCGCCCGAACGGTCAACCTTTGACGGGTCCTTACCGCTGAATGCCCCGCCGCCATGCCGACTCGCACCACCGTAGGTATCAATGATGATCTTTCGACCGGTGAGGCCTGCGTCACCCATAGGCCCGCCGATGACGAATGGCCCAGCGGGGTTGATGTAGAGCTGCGCGTCGCTGCTGGTGAGTTCAACCCGCTCGAGCACTGGTCGAATGACCTCGCGTTCAACCTCTGCTTTGAGCTGACTCTGGCTGATGCTGCCCTCGTGCTGTGTCGAAATCACGACCGCTTCGACACTGACCGGACGGTCGCCCTCGTATCCGATGGTGACCTGAGTCTTGCCGTCGGGGCGCAAATACTCGAGAAGCCCAGACTTGCGCACCTCAGTCAGCCGTTCAGCCATGCGATGGGCAAGCCAGCTGGGCAGAGGGTGCAGCTCTGGAGTTTCGTCTACTGCATACCCGAACATGATGCCCTGATCACCCGCACCCAGCAGGCTCAACTCATCAGCTTCGCCCTCACGTGCCTCGAGCGAACGCTCGACCCCACTTGCGATATCGGCAGACTGCTGACCGATCGAGACCGAAACCCCGCACGACGCCGCGTCAAAACCCATGTCACTTGAGGTGTCACCCACCTCGCGCACCGCATTTCGCACGATTTCTGGAATCTCAACGTAGCCTTCGGTGCGTATTTCACCTGCGACATGCACGAGACCCGTGGTCACGAGAGTTTCAACAGCGACCCGCGCATCTCGATCAATGGTGAGAATGGCGTCAAGAATCGAGTCTGAGATGCGGTCACAGATTTTGTCTGGGTGCCCCTCGGTCACTGATTCCGAGGTAAAAAAGCGTCTTGTCATAGTGTCACAAGCCTAGCGAACACCTCTGACAGGCAGCGGCGGTGCACCAGCACCGGGTGAGAGGGCTGCGCGTTATTCTGCGTCAGCAGCAGCTGCGTCAAGAGCCTCTTCAAGCGCGGTCTCAGGTGAAACGTTCACCACCGGGCGCATCACGAGCTTGCCTTCAACGATTTCGTGCAGCGCAGTTGACAGTGGCTTGTCATCGACCGATGAGTCAACGAGGGGGCCGACATTGTCAAAAAGATTACCGTCGTGCAGGTCACTGTAGTAATCGTTGATCTGGCGTGCGCGCTGAGAAGCAAAGATCACCAAGGCGTACTTCGAGTCGACCTTCTCGAGCAGATCGTCGATCGGGGGTTCGATGATGCCATTGAGGTGTGCCATATGCCGCGTCTCCTTATTTGATAACCCGGCTATTCTAGCTTATTTACCCCAGAGCTGGCGGACGATGACCTGACCCCGC
>JAAZHL010000406.1 GCA_012510755.1 Leucobacter sp. | reverse complement strand
GGCCTATATGGCGCGCTACATCGCCAAAAACATCGTTGCGGCGGGCCTCGCGAGCCGCTGTGAGGTGCAATTAGCTTACGCCATCGGCGTCGCGCAGCCGGTGTCGGTGCTCGTCGAGACCTTCGGCACCGAGACAAAGCCCCGCGAGGCGATAGAGGCCGCCGTCAAGCAGGTCTTTGACATGAGACCCTCCGCGATAATCAAGGCGCTCGAGCTCACAAGGCCGCAATACACCAAGCTCGCCGCCTACGGGCACATGGGCCGCGACGACCTCGATGTAAAATGGGAGCTCACCGACAAGGCCGACGCACTGCGCGAGGCTGTGGAGACGTTTGGCAAAAGTAATTAACGCATAGGGAACGCCGTCCTCGGCGTTCCGCCGAGCAGTTTCACCGATAGCCCACAGCTGTCGCAAGCCGAAAAAAGAGAGGGATATTTATGCGTGGTTTTTTACTGCTTATCTTTTGGCTCGGTGTTGCGGGCGCGGCTGTAAACAGCATAAGGCTCAAACGCGAGCGCGAGCGAGCCGCCGAACGGGAAGCCGAACGCAAAAAGGCTCTTCAAGCCCATCTCGACGAATTACAGCGGCAGGGCGAGCGCAGCGCCCTCGAGCGAATGGAGAGCCTAAAGAAGGATTTGTAGGGAACGGCGCCCTCGATGTCCCGCAGCCGAAGCCGAAAAGTGGCGCGCTCTAAAGCATTTACCGCAACATCGCCCGCCGAGCCGCATAGTATGAGCCGAGGAATTTTTGAAAGGCGGCTTGTGCTGTGAGCTTGGATTTGCTTTTGCTGTGCGCGCTCGCGTGCGTGGGTGTATACTTCGGCGCGATATGGCTGTTTGAATTTTTGTGGCGGCGCGAGCTGCGCCGCTCGCTCATCACTGTGTTGATAGCGCGCGACAGGGCCGCGCCGATAGAGGCGCTGCTGCGCGCGGCGGGCGCGTGGTCGCTCATGGGCGAGATAGTCGTGCTTGATTTCTGCGGCATAGATGGCGGCGACAAACTCGTGCGCGACGGGCTGTGCCTTGCGGTGTGCTCGCCCGACGAGCTCGCAGGCACACTGGAGAGACTGTCGCTTCCTTAAGGCGACTTGAAAACGAATAAGAAAACCCTTATCATTACGTTGTAGGGGAGACTCTTGCGGTCTCCCTATTTATTTGATAAAGGTTTTGCTATGGAAGAGGCGCGCTCCGAGCGCATAAACGGCACGGTCGAGACCGTGCTCTATCGCAACGAGGCCAACGGCTATGCGGTGGTTGACCTCGATGTAAACGGCGAGCTCGTCACGGTGACGGGGTCGCTTTTCGGCGTCGCCGAGGGCGAGGAGCTCACCGTGTGGGGCGAATACTCCAACCACCCCACCTACGGCGTGCAGTTTAACGCCTCGGCCTGCGAGCGTGTGCTGCCGAGCTCGGCTACAGCGATACTTAAATACCTCTCGGGCAGCGCGATATCGGGCGTGGGGCCGGTGCTCGCGCGCAGAATTGTCGAGGCGTTCGGCGAGCAGTCGCTTGATATCATCGCCAAAAGCCCCGAGCGGCTCACCGCCGTAAAGGGCGTTTCAGCGCCCAAGGCGCAGCGGATAGCGGAGGAATTCCGCAAGATTTTCGGCGTGCGCGAGACGCTTGCGGAGCTCGCCGAGCTCGGCATCGACACCGACTCTGCGCTCAAGCTCTACCGCGCGTGGCAGGGCGCGGCGCCCGAGCTCGTGCGCGGCAACCCATATATGCTGTGCGGAGAGCCCGCGCGTATGGATTTCGCCTTTGCGGACGGCCTTGCGGCAAACTTCGGCGTCGAGGGCGAGCACACCGACCGTCTGCGCGCGGGGCTTGTTTTCACGCTGCGCCACAACCTCGACAACGGCCACACCTGCCTGCCCGCCGAGGCGCTTATAGATAAGGTTTACAAATTCCTCGACGTCTCGCGCGACAGCGTTGAGAT